>NZ_QFRV01000044.1:0-40525 GCF_004136805.1 Enterobacter cloacae complex sp. GF14B | reverse complement strand
CGCGGTGTCCCCGCCCAGCGGCAGAATGGTCATCCAGCGGCGGCACAGCGGCACTATCGCCAGCAGTACGATCATCACGATCCCGGTATGTACCACCTGGCTGCCGGTGGCGTTGTACGTCGAGCCGGAAATCCAGGTCAGGATCTGCGCCATGCGCGGATCGCCGCTCGCCTGCAACATCATCAGCAGCATAGTAAATGCGGTGCTGAGCGCCATCCCGGCCAGCAGCATGCGGTGAGGCGAGAAACCGCCGCGCCCGGAGGCGATCAGGATAATCATCAGCGTCGCCGCCGCACCGATACTCCCGGCAGGCATCAGCCAGCCGAAGGCATTCCCCGGCACGAGAAACAGCATCAACACCACGCCAAACGCGGCGCCGGAACTGATGCCCAGGACTTCCGGGCTTGCCATCGGGTTACCGGTCAGACGCTGGATAATACAGCCCGCCACCGCCAGCATGACGCCCGCAATCAGCGCGGAGAAGATCCGCGGCCAGCGCCACTGCATGAGTTCATGCAGCAAATCCCCCGTCGCCCAGTGCCAGCCCGTGGCGTCGCGTCCCAGCGAGAGTGCGGCAAACGAGGCGATAACCAGCACTGCCAGTCCGGCAAGGCTGAACCACACCACCGACTGACGCTCAGCATGTACTTTATCGCCGGCATCCATTGCCGGGGCGCTAATGCTGCGCAGGCGCGGCAAGAGCCACAGCAGCAGCGGCGCGCCGATCAGGGCCGTCACCGAGCCCGTGGAAACTTCCATCCAGACGCGCGCCAGCCAGAGAATGAGCTGATCGGAAAGCCAGAGGATCAGCGCACCAATCAGCGGCGCCAGCATCAGGCGCGCCAGCAGACGGCGTGCGCCGAGCATTTTTGCCAGCAGCGGCGCAAACAGGCCGATAAAGCCGATGATGCCGACGGCGTTAACCAGTAACGCGCTGAGCACAATCGCCAGGGTCAGGGCCGCCAGACGCGCCAGCGACAGCGCCAGCCCGAGATTGCGCGCCACGCCGTCGTCCAGGCCCATCAGCGTGAGCGGACGCAGCAGCAGCAGTGTCAGCACCACGCCGCCAAACAGCTGCGGCCACAGGCGCTGAACGATACTCCAGTCGGTCTGGGTGAGCGTGCCGGTACTCCACATAAACATGCTTTGCAACTGGTCGTGGTGAAACAGCACCAGCAGCTGGTTGATCGCCCCACAGTAGAGGCTGACGACCAGCCCCGCGAGGATCAGCGTGACCGGCGAGAGACGTTTTCCCCAGGCCACGCCAAAGACCAGCGCACCGACCACGCATGCGCCTGCCAGCGCGGCAAACTGCGAGGTTAACGCTCCCGGCAGGGTCCAGAGAGTGGTGATGGTGATCCCCAACTGAGCCCCCGTCGCCACGCCCAGCGTGGTGGGCTCCGCCAGCGGGTTACGTAGCACCTGCTGAAACAGTACGCCCACCAGTCCCAGTCCCGCCCCGACCAGCAGGGAGATAGCCAGACGCGGCAGCAGGCTGTAGTGGAACAGCATTTGCTGAATATTATCGATATCCGGTGCGGCAAACGCGGCTGCCCACTGATCGCGCGGCAACGCCGTTGTCAGGTTAAAGCCGGTTAACGCCAGGGCAGCCAGAAAAATGATTGCTAACAGTAACATCGGGAAACGGGCCATACGCGTGCTCATGCCTTGCCTCCCAGTGCATTGTCCAGCACGCGGGCAAAATGCATTGCCGACAGCGTCGCGCCGTAGAACCATACCGCTGGCGCGCGCAGGAAGCGCTGCTCGCGGACGAACGGCATTGCCTGCCAGAGCGGGGTCGCCATCAGGGTTTGCATTTCGCGCTCGTTCCCGTGATCGAAGCACAGCACGTCCACATCACGAAACGCCGCCAGACGGTCAATCCCCACGGCGGTACTGCCCCAGAACGTCATCTCGCCTTCCCAGGCATTGCGAATGCCAAAGCTGTCGAGCACTTCCTGGAACAGACAGTTATTTCCAAAGACCAGCATATGGCGGGCATCCAGCAGGGTCACCATCAGCAAAGGCCGATCGCAACGGCGGGCAAAGCGCGGCTTAAAGGAATCAATCAGCGCATCAAATTCATCGAGGTGTTTTTTCGCCTGAGCCTCACGGTTGAGGAACTGCGCCATCTCGTGGATGGAATTTTTTGCCATGGTCAGCGGCTTTTTACCGTCGCTAAAGGAAAAGCCCCGTCCGGGCGCAATCTTCGCCATGGTCTCTTCCGACGGACCATACCCCGCAGACCAGAATAAATAAGACGGTTTCATCTGGGTGAGAAGCTCAAGGTTCGGCTCCGTACGCAGACCGATGTCGATGACGGAGTCCGGCAGTTTTGGCTCATTCACCCACAGGGTGTAGTTGGGAATATCGGCCACACCGTAAGGCGTCACGCCCAGCGCCATCATCAGTTCAACGGGCAACCACTCCAGCGCCACGATGCGGTGCGGATCGATAGTGGCAGCGCGGGCCGGGCCCATCTTTAACAGCAGCGGTGAGAGCGCCATGGCCGTCAGCAGGCGACGGCGGCTAATGAATGTTGAATCCAGCATCAGTAGACAAAGCTCACGGGTGCAGCCCCGGCCGGGTGAGGCAGGATGCCCATAGGAATACCGTAGATATGTTCCAGCGTTTCGCTACGCATCAGTTCGGCAGGCGTACCCTGAGCGATCATTTCACCGCCGCGCAGCGCTACCAGATAGTCGCAATAGCGTGCCGCCATGTTGATATCATGCAGAACGGCAATCACCGTCAGGCCGCGCTGCTGGCTTAAACGGTGCACCAGCGCCAGCACGTCCACCTGGTGGGCAATATCCAGCGCGGAGGTAGGTTCGTCGAGCAGCAGGCAGCGGCTGTCCTGGGCCACCAGCATCGCGATCCACGCGCGCTGACGTTCGCCACCGGACAGGCTATCCACCAGACGGTGCGCCAGCGGTTTTAACCCGACCAGCGCGATCGCCTCTTCCACTTTCTCTCTGTCAGCAACGCCAAAACGCCCGAGCGCACCGTGCCACGGATAACGTCCAATCGCCACCAGTTCGCGCACCGTCATCCCCTCCGCCTGCGGCAACTGCTGCGGCAGATAGGCCACCTTGCGGGCAAAGGCCTTACTGCTCCAGCTCGCCAGCGGCTGGTCATCCAGCAAAATGTCGCCCTCGGACGGTGGCTGATGACGGCCCAGCATCTTCAGCAGCGTCGATTTACCGGAACCATTGTGCCCGATTAAACCGGTCACTTTACCTGCGGGAAACGTCAAAGAGAGCGGATGCAGCAAGGTGCGCCCGGGTACGCGAAAGGAGAGATTATTGAGCGTGAAGGTGGAGTCGGATTGCGTTTTGTTATCCTGCATGTCAGCCAACTTAAATAAAAAGGGCACGGCGAACCGTGCCCATAAAGAGGTTAGAAGCGGAAGGTCGCCGTGGCAACAACCTGGCGTCCTGCTCCCCAGTAGCATGCATACTCGCTGTAGCAGCTGGAGACGTATTCACGGTCAAAGATGTTGTTCACGTTGACGCCGACGGAAGAGCCCGGCAGACCGAAGCGCGCCAGATCGTATTTCACGGTCGCATCCGCCAGGGCATAACCCGCGACGTTAAAGGACTCATAGGCTTTAGGCGACGCTGAGGAGTAGTACGTCACCGTGTTACCGATGTAACGCGCGCCTGCACCGACGGTCAGGCCACTCAGCGCCGTCTCGTGGAAGGTGTAATCCGCCCAGAGGGATGCCATGTTGCGCGGTACTTCTGCCGGACGACGACCTTCATACCAGGTATCGTGGGTGTATTCCGCATCGGTGTAGCTGTAGGCCGCCGTCACGTTCACGTTAGCCGACACCGCCGCTTTCGCTTCCAGCTCAAAGCCACGGGAGCGAATTTCACCGCCCTGCACGCTAAAGCCGCTGGTCGGGTTCGCCGGATCGGCGGTCAGGTTATTGTTCTTGGTCAGCTGGTATACCGCTGCCGTCACCACAACAGGCAGATCTTTTGGAACATACTTCACGCCCGCTTCATATTGCTTGCCGCGTGCCGGATCGAACGGTTTACCACCCTGAGTAGTGCCAGAGAGCGGTTCGAAAGATTCACTGTAGCTGAAGTATGGTGTAATCCCGTTGTCGAACAGGTAGTTAATCCCCCCGCGCCAGGTAAATGCCTGATCGTTAATTTCCGCGGTGGTTCCGTTATTACGGTTAAAGGCAGACGTTTTCGCAAAGTCATAGCGGCCACCCAGGGTGAGTACCCACTTATCCCATTCCGCCTGATCCTGCGCATAGAGCCCGGTCTGCTCCTGGCGATTGAGCATGGCATACGGGAAGTTCACATTAACGTTCGCATTGCCGTGCTGCGGATTGTTCATGCTGATCGGATCGGCGGTACCGTAGTCAGCATCAATGTCATTGCGCATACGAAGGTAATCCACACCCGTCAGCAGGGTATGGTCAACGGCGCCGGTCGCGAATTTCGACTGGAGCTGTGTATCAACCGTGAACGAGTTGAGGTCTTCATCTGAGCGCACGTACGCGCGGCTGATCTGGGCCGGGGCGATATAGCCGTTACCGTAAACTGAACGGTAAAGCGTGTTGATTTTGGTATAACGCAGGTTCTGACGCACGGTGAAGGTGTCGTTGAATTCATGCTCGAAGCTGTAACCCACCATTTTCTGACGACGGGAGATCTTATTGTCTTCATCGCCTTCGTTGAAGTCGGTCGGCAGTTTGTGCGCTTTTCCGTTAGCATCATAGTAAGGCACAACGGTACCTTCACGCGGCAGCCAGCCGTAGTAACCCGCATCCGGATCGCTCTGGAAGTTGCTCAGGAAAGTGAAATCGGTTTTATCATCAGGACGCCAGCTGAAAGACGGCGCAATCGCGTAACGAGTAGACTTCACCATTTCCTGCTGCGCATTTTCACTGCGCCCCAGACCGGTCAGACGGTAGGACCACACGCCGTCATCGTCAATCGCGTCGCTGAAATCAAACCCGGTCTGCCAGAGGTTATCCGTCCCCATTTTGAACTGAATTTCTTTCAACGGTTCCGTGGTTGGACGCTTGCTGACCATACTCACTACGCCGCCCGGATGGCTTTTGCCATACAGTACAGACGTCGGGCCACGCAGCAGCTCTACGCGCTCAAGGAAGTACGGGTCCATGGACGCTTCAGAGTAGTTGTCTCCCTGCAACTTCATACCATCCAGATACTGGTTGGTATTCACGGTGCTGGAGGTCGTAAAACCACGAATCGAAACCACATCGTAAGTTGTTGATGCGCCGCGCGTTGCGAAAACGCTTGGGGTATAGGCCAGCGCCTGTTTAACCGTTCCCGGCTGTTTCATGTCCATCTCTTCACGTGTAACCACGGAAATAGACTGCGGGGTTTTCTCGATCGGTGTATCGGTTTTCGTCGCCGTTGCAGTGCGCTTTGCTGCAATCGTCGGTGCAGGACCCCAGGCACTTTCCTGTGCAGCCGGTGCGGCAGTCACGGTGATGGTTTCTTCTTTCTTGGGGGTTTCAGCGGCCTGTGCGTAAGCAGGCATGCCGGCAACCGCTGTGGCTACGACGACTGCGAGTTTACGCAGCGACGTGTTAATTGGCTGAGCAGTATTGGAAAGCGCCATGATGGATCTCTGATGGAAAAGGTGAATGATAACGTAAACGAGAATTATTATTATGACCGCAGAATAATATGCGAAACGCTGACGGCATAGCAAGCGATATGCGGCCCTACAAGAATTGAGGGTTTAAGAAATAATCAACGGAAAATGGGTCGTTAATAAGGATTGTAAACAGGGTTAAGGAAATGAGTTACTGAGGTGAAAAAATACCCCCTTCCTGAGAAGGGGGTATCAGTAGGGTTAGTTCCCGCCGAACATATCCTTGATCCAGCCGGCGACGCCGTCGCTGTCTTTCTTCTCTTCCTGCTGCTGCGGCTGTTGCTGCTGCGGCTGCTGAGGTTGAGAAGACTGATCGAACGGGTTACCTGTCGGTTCTTCTGGCTGGCTTTGCTGGCACAGCGCATCCGGGTTGGTCGTCCAGACCGGCAGCGTACGCACGCCACCGCCGCAAATGAAGTTACCCGAGCTGTCCACGCCCATATCGACGATATCTTCCGGAGCAACGAGGTTCAGCGGCACCGGAGACTGATTCGCGAGGTAGCGCTGGTAAATCGACATCGCACCGCTCGCGCCATACAGTTTGGTCGGCTGGTTGTTATCGCGCCCCACCCAGGTGATGACCACTTCACGACCATCAATACCGGCGAACCAGGTATCGACATTGTTGTTGGTGGTCCCGGTTTTACCCGCCAGATGCAGACCAGGATACTTCGCCCCCAGCTGACGACCGGTACCGCGCTGAACCACCTGCTGCATGGTCCACAGCGTCATATAGGCCGCCTGTGCCGGAACAGCGCGCTCCGCCTGCGGGAAGCTCTGATACAGCACGGAGCCATCTTCGGCAATCACCGAACGCAGAGCGGAGAGCGGCGCTCGGTTACCGCCGCTGGCGATGGTCTGGAACGCCTGCGCCACTTCGATTGGCGTCAGGTTAAGCGCCCCCAGGATCATCGCTGGCACAGGGTGCAGCTGATCTTTCGGTACGCCCAGCTTCTGCCAGGTGTCGGTGATGGCTGGCAGGCCCAGCGCCATCCCGAGGTTAACCGTTGGCACGTTCATCGAGCGGGTTAACGCATCCACCAGCATCACCTGACCGCTGAACTGTCTGTCATCGTTCTGCGGTGACCATACCTGGCCGTTAGGCTGGCGCAGGGAGATTGGCGCATCGGCAATCCAGGTGTTCAGTCGATAGAGGTTCGGCTGGCTCAGCGCGGTCAGATAAGTCGCCGGTTTTGCCAGTGAACCAATCGAACGACGCGCCTGCATTGCGCGGTTATAGCCCGCATACTGTGGCTCAGCACCGCCCACCATGGCACGAACTTCGCCGGTGTTACGGTCAACCACTACCATCGCGGTTTCCAGATCGCTCAGCTTACGCTGCTTTTTCAGCGCCGGAATACCTTCTACCGCCGCTTTTTCTGCCGCATCCTGCGCCACGGAATCAAAGGTGGTAAAGATCTTCACGCCTGAGAGATCTTTCACTTTATCTCCGAGCTTCGACTGCAACTCCTGACGCACCATCTGCATAAAGGCAGGCTGCGGAGAGATCACCCCACCGCGCGGCTGAACGCCCAGCGGACGTGCGCTCAGCATGTCGTACAGCTCCTGGTCAATCACCTGCTGTTGTTGCAGCAGACGCAGCACCAGGTTACGACGCTCCAGCGCCAGTTTCGGGTTACGCCACGGGTTGTAGATCGACGCGCCTTTCACCATGCCCACCAGCAGCGCCTGCTGGTCAAGGCTCAGCTCTTCTACCGGACGGCCAAAGTAGTACAGGCTCGCCAGCGGGAAGCCGCGGATCTCGTTATCGCCGCTCTGACCGAGGTACACCTCGTTCATGTACAGCTCAAGAATACGATCCTTGCTGTAGCGCGCATCCATCAGCACGGCCATGTACGCTTCGTTGGCTTTACGCCAGTAAGAGCGCTCGCTGGAGAGGAACAGGTTTTTCACCAGCTGCTGGGTCAGGGTACTCGCCCCCTGCACCGTACGCCCGGCGGTCAGGTTCGCCAGTACCGCACGACCAATGGAGTAAAGGCTGATACCGTCGTGCTCGTAGAAGTGGCGATCTTCGGTTGCCAGCAGGGTATCCACCAGCAAATCCGGGAAGCCGTTACGCGCCACGAACAGCCGCTGTTCGCCGTTTGCGGACGACAGCATGGTGATGAGACGCGGATCGAGACGGAAGAAACCGAACTGGCGATCGTTATCCATGTTCTCAATGGTTTCAAGACGATCGCCGTCAAAGGTCAGACGCGCGCGAACCTGCCCTTCTTTACTGTCCGGGAAGTCGAACGGACGGCGGATCATCTCAATACTTTTCGCCTGGACGGTAAATTCGCCTGGACGGGTCATTTTCGTGACCTGACGATACTGCGTGGCTTGCAGCAGCTTCACCATCTCGTTCTTGCTGATGGACATGTCCGGCTCAAGGTTCACCATGCGGCCGTACACTGCCGCAGGCAATTGCCAGACTTTCCCGTCAATACGGCTGCGGATCTTCTGATCCAGATAAACGCCGTAAATCGCGATCAGGACAACAAAAACAATGAACAGCTTCAGCAGCAGCCAGAACCAGCCGCGCTTACCACGAGGCTTACGCCCTTTGCCTTTCCCTTTACGCGGCATCGGTTCTTCATCCTCATAATCGTCTTCATAGTCATCGTCATACTCCTCATCTCTGAGGCGACGACGGCTTACCTTTTCTTTCGCCGGACGCGTCGGCTTTCCCTTACGTCCTATTGGCTCGCGGTCATTCCCCGCCATGCTTTTTCTCCGCAACATTCAGGCGCAAAGGCCAGATTTTCTTATCTTGCACAGGTCAGTGAAAGAAGAAATCTCTCAAAGTTTGTTTCTCCCTCTCCCTGTGGGAGAGGGCCGGGGTGAGGGCATCAGCCCGCACTTTCCCCATTACGAATATTTTTTCGTGCGCCGTGTCGGCGCGGTATTCGCCGGATCGTCCGGCCAGACGTGTTTGGGATATCGCCCTTTCATCTCTTTCTGCACTTCACGATAGCTCCCCGCCCAAAACGCCCCCAAGTCGCGGGTGATCTGCAAGGGACGATGCGCAGGCGAAAGCAGCTCAAGCACTAACGGCACACGGCCTTCAGCAATGGACGGCGTGGTGGCCTCACCAAACATCTCCTGCATCCGAACCGCCAGCGCCGGCGGATTATCCTCATGATAACGAATGGCAATCCGGCTCCCGGTTGGCACAGTGTAATGCCCAGGCAGTTCACTATCCAGACGTTGACGTAACGACCAGTCCAGTAAATTCTGTAACGCTGCCTTAACATCAAGCGCCTTCAGGGCGCGCAGGGAGTGTACGCCGCTCATCTGCGGCAACAGCCACTGTTCAAGCGTCGCGAGCAGCGTCTCATCATCCACCGCTGGCCACCCCTGTTCCGGCAGCCACTTCGCGGCGCAGTGCAGACGTATACGATATTGTTCAGCCTCCGGCGTCCAGTTCAGTACGCTCAGCCCTTTTTCCCGAATGCCATTCAGCATCGCCTGGTGTAACTCTTCCTCCGACGGCTTCGCCAGCGGTTTCGTCCCGAGCGTCAGTTTGCCAATCTGGCTACGACGGAACGCCTTCAGCGTGCCCTGGGTATCATCCCATTCCACGATGTCAGATTGCTGAAGCAGCTGCGGGCAGGCACGCGTCAGGAGGTCAATATCCACGGCAACCGCCTGTAAAATACGCGCGTCCGGGGAGTGGCTGCCCTGGAGTAAGAGCGGCGCGATCAGCCATTCATGACGCGTCTGGGCGTCATCGCTGTCCAGCATCGCGCCCATCCCATTTGCCAGCTGATAGCGACCATCCAGCCCGCGACGGCGCGCGATTCTGTCCGGGAAGGCCTGGGCCAGCAGAGGGATAACTTTATCGCTGTCAGGCGAACCGCCCCGGCAATTCAGGCGTTTACACAGCTGCTGCGCCCGCTGTTGCCAGTTTCCCTGATGGCGTGAAAAGGCCTGTCCCAGATCGCTGCCGCCACCGCGCGGCGGCTCCTCAAGAATAGCCGCCAGTTTTGCCGCCGTGGCAATTTCATCGTCGCCCTGTGCTGCTACCAGCATTGCCGCCAGACGTGGATCGTTGCCCAGCGCCGCCATTTTCTGGCCGCGCGCCGTCAGTCGCTCGCCTTCCAGCGCGCCAAGCTGGGTCAGCAGACTGCGCGCGGCGGAAAGGTTGACGACAGGCGGAGGATTAAGCCAGGTGAGCTGGTCAGGGTCCGGGCAACCCCACTGCATCAGATCCATCACCAGTCCGGAGAGATCGCTTTGTAAAATCTCAGGCGTGCTCTGGAATGCCGCACGCTCCGCCTGCTCGGCGCTGGTTAAATGCAGGCAAATACCCGGCTCAAGACGCCCTGCTCGCCCTGCGCGCTGCACCATTGAGGCCTGGCTGATGCGCTGCGTCAGCAGCCTGGTCAGCCCGGTACGCGGATCAAAACTGGCCACCCTCTCCAGCGTACTGTCCACCACCAGGCGAATGCCTTCGATGGTCAAACTGGTTTCTGCGATATTGGTTGCCAGCACCACTTTGCGCTGCCCCGCCGGTGCGGGAAGGATCGCCTTGCGCTGGTCAGCCAACGGCAGCGCGCCGTAGAGCGGGCACAGCATAACGTCACTGTTCACCCGGGATGCCAGCTGCTCCTGTACGCGCTGGATTTCGCCTACGCCGGGTAAAAACAGCAGCAGCGAGCCGGGCTCCTGGCGGAGCAATTCGGCGGTGGCGATGGCAACCGCTTCGTCAAAACGCTGATGGGCAGGCAGCGGCTGATAGCGGCGCTCGACCGGGAACGCACGCCCTTCAGAGGAGATCATCGGCGCGTCAGGGAGCGTCTGCCGGAGCCGCTCGTTATCCAGCGTCGCCGACATAATCAGCAGCCGAAGGTCGTCGCGCAGCCCCTGCTGAACGTCGAGCAGCAGCGCAAGGGCCAGATCGGCCTGGAGGCTGCGCTCGTGAAATTCATCAAGGATCACCAGCCCGACGCCGGTCAGCTCCGGATCGTTTTGCAACATACGGGTAAGAATACCTTCGGTGACCACTTCCAGCCGCGTGGATGGTCCAACGCAGGTTTCGGCGCGCATCCGGTACCCTACCGTCTCACCCGGTTTTTCATTCAGCAGTTCCGCCAGGCGCTGCGCCACATTGCGCGCCGCCAGCCTACGCGGCTCCAGCAGGATAATTTTCCCGCTGATGTTCCCATCGCGCAGAATTTGCAGGGGCAGCCAGGTGGATTTACCCGCTCCGGTGGGCGCGCTGAGCAAAACCTGTGGCGCATGTTCTAAGGCTGCGAGTAGCTCAGGAAGGACGACGGCGACGGGCAAAGAGGACACTTACGGCTCCAGAGGGTTAACATTAATCGGCGTACATTGTAGCATCGGCGCATATCATTACCGAGTCTTGCGCATGTCTGAGTCTAAACGGCTATTCTTCGCCATTGAATTACCCACCACGCTTCAACGGCAGATTGTTCGCTGGCGCGCCAGCCACTTCCCCGCGGAAGCGGGCCGCCCCGTCGTCGCCGCCAATATGCACCTGACGTTAGCCTTTCTTGGTGAAGTAAGCGCTGAAAAGCAGCGCGCGTTAAGCGCAATGGCCGGACGCATTTCGCAGCCGGGGTTTACGCTGCATCTTGACGATGCCGGGCAATGGCTGCGCTCTCGGGTGGTCTGGCTGGGGACGCGGCAGCCCCCTCGCGGACTGCTACAGCTCGCCAACATGCTGCGGGCGCAGGCCGCGCGCAGCGGCTGTTATCAGAGCCCGCAGCCGTTTCATCCCCACATTACCCTGCTGCGCGATGCGGGTCAGGCCGTTGCCATCCCGCCACCGGGCTTTCACTGGTCCTTTCAGGTGAATGAATTTGCGCTGTACGAATCTGCCTTTGTACAAGGACGCACCCGCTATACTCCGCTCCAGCGCTGGACGCTGGGCGACACGTTAAGGAATCCTGATGAAGTTTAGTCCTGCACTCCAGCCCGCCACGCTGATCCAGCGTTACAAACGCTTTCTCGCTGATGTGATCACCCCTGCGGGCGAAACGCTCACGCTGCACTGCCCTAACACCGGCGCCATGACCGGTTGCGCCACGCCGGGTGACACGGTCTGGTATTCCACATCAGAAAATACTAAACGCAAATATCCCCATACCTGGGAAATGACCGAGACGCAAAGCGGGGCATTTATTTGCGTTAATACCCTGCGCGCAAATCAGCTGGTTAAGGAAGCTCTGACAAATGGAATGCTTCCTGAACTGGTGGGTTACGGCACGCAAAAAAGCGAAGTGAAATATGGCGATGAAGGCAGCAGAATTGATTTTATGTTACAGGCGGAAGACCGCCCTGAGTGCTATATTGAAGTGAAATCAGTGACGTTAGCGGAACAGGAAAACGGCTTCTTTCCGGATGCGGTAACGCTACGTGGCCAGAAGCATCTGCGAGAGCTAATGAGTGTAGCGGCGGCGGGCAAGCGCGCCGTGTTGCTGTTTGCGGTTCTGCATTCAGCCATTGAACGGTTTTCCCCGGCCCGTCATATTGATCCTAAATACGCGCAATTGTTGAATGAGGCACAAAAGCAGGGGGTAGAGATTTTCGCTTATAAAGCGGAACTTTCTGCCGATAATATGACTCTGAGATCCTCTCTTCCCATTGTCTTATAAGGGATTAGACGATTGACTAATAAGTGTTCTGGCCGCGTGCGCAAATACGCTTTTCCTCACAGGGTTGTCAAGTGTTACGTTTAGATAATTGCCATACGGAAAAGCATCTGCTATTTATAGCGACCTGATTTTTCCCCCAACACGGGGATCGATAGTGCGTGTTAAGGAGAAGCAACATGCAAGAAGGGCAAAACCGTAAAACATCGTCCCTGAGTATTCTCGCCATCGCTGGGGTGGAGCCGTATCAAGAGAAGCCGGGCGAAGAGTATATGAACGAAGCCCAGCTGTCGCACTTCAAGCGTATTCTTGAAGCATGGCGTAATCAACTCAGGGATGAAGTCGATCGCACCGTTACACATATGCAGGACGAAGCTGCTAACTTCCCGGACCCGGTCGACCGTGCCGCTCAGGAAGAAGAGTTCAGCCTCGAACTGCGTAACCGTGACCGCGAGCGCAAACTGATCAAAAAGATCGAAAAAACGCTGAAGAAGGTCGAGGACGAAGATTTTGGCTACTGCGAATCCTGCGGTGTTGAAATCGGTATTCGTCGCCTGGAAGCGCGTCCAACAGCCGATCTGTGCATCGACTGTAAAACGCTGGCAGAAATCCGCGAAAAACAGATGGCTGGCTAACGCCTGCCCTCTCACTACTCTGCTAAGGCGGGAGTCTCTCCCGCCTTGTTACCGTAGATATGTCTGAATCTCACTATATCGGGCGCTTTGCGCCATCTCCCTCCGGTGAATTACACTTCGGCTCATTAATTGCCGCGCTTGGCAGCTACCTACAGGCTCGCGCCCGTCAGGGTCAATGGCTGGTCCGCATTGAAGATATCGATCCTCCGCGTGAAGTTCCCGGTGCAGCAGAAACTATTCTGCGTCAGCTGGAACATTACGGTCTTCACTGGGACGGCGACGTACTCTGGCAGTCTCAACGCCATGATGCCTACCGTGAACGTCTGGCGTGGCTTGCTGAACAGGGCCTTTCCTATAACTGCACCTGCACGCGGGCGCGAATTCAAAGCGTGGGTGGCGTTTACGACGGCCACTGTCGTACGCGGCACAACGGTCCTGAGAATGCTGCCGTACGGCTGATACAGCGTTCTCCGGTGACGCAGTTTACCGACGTTCTCTCAGGAACCATTCAGGCGGATGAACGCCTGGCGCGTGAAGATTTTATTATTCACCGTCGTGATGGTTTGTTTGCCTATAACCTGGCGGTGGTTGTCGATGACCATTTCCAGGGCGTCACGGAAATCGTGCGCGGGGCGGATCTGGTTGAGCCTACCGTGCGGCAAATATCGCTTTACCAGCAGTTTGGCTGGACGGTGCCGGATTACATCCATCTGCCGCTGGCGGTCAATGAACAGGGAAATAAGCTGTCGAAACAGAATCATGCCCCGGCGCTGCCTGACGGCGATCCGCGCCCGGTTTTGATCGACGCGCTGCGATTTCTCAACCAGAATGTAACGCAGGAATGGCAGGATCTGAGTCTGGATGAATTGCTGAAAACGGCCATTGCTGACTGGGCGCTTATGGCCGTGCCAAAAATCCAGCATTCTCAAATGCGTTGCGCTGAGCTATGATTAGCCGCTTTTTTGATAACAAAACACACTACGAGGTGTACTATTTTTACCCGAGTCGCTAATTTTTGCCGTAAAGTGCTGAGCCGCGAAGAGAGCATGGCGAACGACGCTATTGCACAGCCACACATGTCGGTCATTCCGCGTGAGCAGCACAATATTTCCCGCAAAGATATCAGTGAAAATGCCCTCAAGGTGCTCTATCGTCTGAATAAAGCAGGCTACGAGGCCTATCTCGTCGGCGGCGGGGTGCGCGATTTACTGCTGGGCAAAAAACCAAAAGATTTCGACGTGACGACCAGCGCCACACCTGAGCAGGTGCGTAAATTATTCCGCAACTGCCGTCTGGTTGGCCGCCGTTTCCGTCTGGCGCACGTGATGTTTGGACCAGAAATCATTGAAGTGGCGACCTTCCGCGGTCACCACGAAGCGGGCGTCAACGATCGCACGACTTCCCAGCGCGGCCAAAATGGCATGCTGCTGCGCGACAACATCTTCGGCTCTATTGAAGAAGATGCTCAGCGTCGCGATTTCACCATCAACAGCCTTTACTACAGCGTGGCGGATTTTACCGTTCGCGATTACGTCGGCGGTATGCAGGATCTGAAAGACGGCCTGATTCGCCTGATCGGCACGCCGGAAACGCGCTATCGCGAAGATCCGGTCCGAATGCTGCGCGCCGTGCGTTTCGCCGCCAAGCTGAACATGCGTATCAGTCCGGAAACCGCAGAGCCGATCCCGCGCCTGGCGACGCTGATTAACGACGTCCCCCCTGCCCGTCTGTTTGAGGAGTCGTTAAAGCTGCTCCAGGCAGGCTACGGGTTTGAAACCTACAATTTGCTGCGTGAATACAACCTGTTCCAGCCGCTGTTCCCGACCATTACCCGCTACTTCACCGAAAACGGTGACAGCGCAATGGAGCGGATGATTGCACAGGTGCTGAAGAACACGGATACCCGTATTCATAACGATATGCGCGTGAATCCGGCGTTCCTGTTCGCGGCCATGTTCTGGTATCCGCTGCTGGAAACGGCGCAGCGCATCACTCAGGAGAGTGGTCTCGCCTATTATGATGCGTTCGCGCTGGCGGCAAACGACGTGCTGGACGAAGGCTGTCGCACGCTGGCGATCCCGAAACGTATTACCACGCTGGTGCGTGATATCTGGCAGCTTCAGCTGCGTATGTCCCGCCGTCAGGGTAAACGCGCCTGGAAGCTGATGGAGCATCCTAAGTTCCGCGCCGCGTTCGATTTGCTCTCTCTGCGTGCTGAAGTCGAAAGAAACCAGGAGCTACAGCGTCTGGCGCAGTGGTGGGGAGAATTTCAGGTCTCTGCACCACCAGAGCAGAAAGATATGCTTACGGATCTGGATGACGAGCCGGCACCGCGCCGTCGTCACCGTCGCCCGCGCAAACGCGCACCGCGTCGTGAAGGCACGGCATGACCCTTGCGTATATCGCCATCGGCAGCAATCTGGCCTCTCCGCTGGAGCAGGTTAACGCTGCCGTGCAGGCGCTGGGGAAGATCCCACAAAGCCGCATCGTCGCGCTGTCCTCATTTTACCGTACGCCGCCGCTCGGCCCGCAGGATCAGCCTGATTATCTGAACGCCGCCGTGGTGCTGGAAACGACCCTTGACGCAGAAACGCTGCTGGATAATACCCAGCGTATTGAGCTACAGCAGGGTCGCGTCCGCAAAGCCGAACGCTGGGGACCGCGCACCCTCGATCTCGATATTATGCTTTTCGGCCACGAGGTGATTAACACCGAACGCCTCACCGTTCCGCATTACGACATGAAAAACCGCGGGTTTATGCTCTGGCCGCTGTTTGAAGTCGCGCCCGATCTCACCTTCCCTGACGGCACCTCGCTGCAAGCCGTTCTGCAAAATCTCAACGCGGATAAACCGGCCCGCTGGTAATCCCGCCTCTGCATCGATTAACCATTCCTTATTTGCGGTTAATCGATTGCCTAAAATCATTGTTCCCTCGAATGTTACTGTTAGAATGCGCAAAGATTCGCTATTGGGCCATCAGGAAACAGTATGAAACCAACCACCATCTCCTTATTGCAGAAATGCAAACAGGAAAAAAAACGCTTCGCCACTATCACCGCGTATGATTACAGCTTCGCAAAACTGTTTGCCGAAGAAGGGATCAACGTCATGCTGGTCGGGGACTCGTTAGGGATGACGGTACAAGGACATGATTCCACTCTGCCGGTCACGGTCGAGGATATTGCTTACCATACCCGCGCCGTGCGCCGGGGTGCGCCCGCCTGCCTGCTGCTTTCCGATCTGCCGTTTATGGCGTATGCCACCCCGGAACAGGCCTTTGAAAATGCGGCGACAGTGATGCGTGCTGGCGCCAATATGGTCAAAATCGAAGGCGGCGCCTGGCTGGTCGATACAGTAAAAATGCTTACCGAACGCGCCGTGCCGGTTTGTGGTCATTTGGGGCTGACGCCGCAGTCTGTCAACATCTTTGGCGGATATAAGGTGCAGGGCCGAGGCGATGCGGCGCAGACGCTGTTTGATGATGCCGTGGCGCTGGAAGCCGCGGGCGCACAGCTGCTGGTGCTGGAGTGTGTACCGGTTGAGCTGGCTAAGCGTATCACTGAGGCGCTGTCGATTCCGGTGATCGGCATCGGCGCGGGCAACGTCACCGATGGCCAGATTCTGGTCATGCACGACGCCTTCGGGATCACCGGCGGCCACATTCCAAAATTTGCTAAAAATTTCCTGACAGAAGCAGGCGACATGCGTGCTGCTGTGCGGCAGTATATTGCCGAGGTTGAGTCCGGCGTTTATCCGGGCGAAGAACACAGTTTCCATTAAGGAGTCCAGGTGTGCTAATCATAGAAACTCTGCCGCTGCTGCGCCAGCATATCCGCCGTGCACGTCAGGAAGGTAAACGTATCGCCCTTGTTCCAACCATGGGCAACCTGCACGACGGCCATATGAAGCTGGTCGATGAAGCGAGAGCCCGTGCAGATATTGTGGTAGTCAGTATCTTCGTTAACCCGATGCAGTTCGATCGCGAAGACGATCTGGCGCGCTACCCACGTACCTTGCAGGAAGATTGCGAGAAGCTCAAAAAACGTCATGCGGATATCGTCTTCGCTCCGGCCCCCGCAGATGTATATCCCCAGGGCACCACTGAATCGACCTACGTCGATGTGCCGGGTATTTCGACCATGCTGGAGGGCGCCAGCCGCCCGGGCCATTTCCGTGGCGTTTCTACCATCGTCAGCAAGCTGTTTAACCTGGTGCAGCCGGACATCGCCTGTTTTGGCGAGAAAGATTTCCAGCAGCTGGCGCTGATCCGCAAAATGGTTGCCGATATGGGCTACGACATTGAGATAGTCGGCGTACCGATTGTGCGTGCGAAAGATGGCCTGGCGCTCAGCTCCCGTAACGGCTATCTGACCGCCGAACAGCGTAAAATTGCGCCGGGTTTAAGCAAAGTCATGAATACCATGGCAGAGCAACTGCTGGCAAAAGAGTTAACCGCAGAAGAAATTATCGCTCTGGCTGAACAGGCGCTGAACGAGAAAGGTCTTCGTGCTGACGACGTTCAAATTCGGGATGCCGATACGCTTCTGGCGCTTACAGAGACCAGCAAGCGTGCGGTAATTCTGGTGGCGGCATGGCTCGGTCAGGCCCGCCTTATCGATAACAAAGTGGTTGAACTGGCGTAGTTTTACTACCCGGAAGTGAAAGGTAAACGTAATGATTCGCAAAATGCTACAAGGTAAGCTTCACCGTGTGAAAGTCACCCAGGCCGACCTGCACTATGAAGGCTCCTGCGCGATCGACCAGGATTTTCTCGACGCGGCGGGTATTCTCGAAAACGAAGCTATTGATATCTGGAACGTTAATAACGGCAAACGCTTTTCAACGTACGCGATTGCCGCTGAACGCGGATCTAAAATCATCTCCGTTAATGGGGCAGCAGCGCACTGCGCGGACGTAGGCGATATCGTCATTATTGCCAGCTTTGTGATGATGTCTGACGAAGAAGCACGTCGCTGGCAGCCTAAAGTGGCCTACTTTGAAGGCGATAATGAAATGAAACGCATTGCGAAGGCAATTCCTGTTCAGGTTGCCTAAGCCAATAGTACTGTTATAAATTACCCGGCAAAATAGGTTGGGTAATTTATACATAATTAAAATGAATAGCGTTCTTTTTATATATTTTTATTAATATATTAAAGTCACCCTGCCGAACACCTGATCATCAAAATGATGAACAATTATTATCACTCACTATTAAATAATCACATTGGCTTAAAGATCGTTTAAGTATTTCTAACATCTAACGGCTTCTCACAACCATTACTCATCACTTAGAATCCTTTTCCCGAAGCATCTGTTCGGAACGAACATAAGCCTTGCTTATGTGCACTTTTCTAGCATTTAAATATGGATATAAAAAATGTCTTTTAATAAATTAGGTCTGGCAACTGTAGTAGCAATGGTTCTGAGTGCGGGTTCTGCAATGGCAGCTGATATTCCTTCAGATACAGGCACTATTACTTTCCACGGTATGGTTTCTAATAACACCTGTAAAGTATCCCTGGATCAGAAGATTGACCAGGATGGTAATGATTTTGACGTTAACCTGGATACCGTGTTTGTAAAAGACTTCGCTAATGCGCTGGGTACCACCAGCACCCTGGGAGAAAAGAAATTCTCCCTCACCCTGACAGGTTGTGATTCTGCTACCGTCAAACAGGCATCCGCTCAGTTTGATTCCTGGGCGGGTTCTTCTTCAACTTCCGGCGGTCTGCTGGTTCCACCATCAAACACTCAAGGCGCCGCTAAAAACGTCAATCTGGTACTGTCAAACGATGGCAACTCCGCTACCGATCAGATCAAACTGGATCAGACCAACAATACCCAGAAAGCAACGATTGATACCACAGGCGCAGGCGCACTTTACTACCGTGTAGCGTATACCCAAGGTCAGAACTGGGATGCGGCCAACAACCCAGTGTCAGCTGGTGTGGTTCAGGCACAAGCTGCATTCACCATGATCTACGAGTAATTTTAAAAGCATAGATAAAATGCTCATATTATCCCCTGACGTACGTCAGGGGACTATTGATATCATTCCAACAGGAAGTGGAAAAATGTTAAGCACATCATTTTATAAAGGATTTAAAGCTGCCTGCTTTACAGTTGCTGCTGTCGCGTCATTCCAGGCAAGCGCAGATATCGTTATTTCGGGAACACGTATTGTTTATCAGCAGTCGCAAAAAGATGTCATTGTTTCTTTAGACAACCGTGGCAAAAAGCCACTATTAGTTCAATCATGGCTCGATGACGGTCGCGATGACACCAATCCACAGGAATTAAAACTACCGTTTATAATTACTCCACCAGTATCCCGAATTGATCCCCAAAAAGGTCAATCCGTTCGGATCTCGTACCTGGGTGGTTCATTGCCGCAAGATCGCGAATCCCTATTCTGGTTCAATGTGCTCGAGATTCCACCGAAGTCAAAAGTGAAAGACGGTGAAAATCCTAACCAGCTCCAGCTGGCATTCCGCACACGTATTAAACTCTTTTTCCGACCTGACGGCCTGAAAGGTACGCCAGGAAATGCAGCAGCCAGGGTAACGTGGTCGCAACAAAAACAAGGTAATACGCTAAACCTGATTGCACACAATGATTCCCCTTACAACGTTTCTATTTCAAATGTAAAGCTGAAATCAGCAAATAAAGAGTACCAGGTTGAGCATAAATCTATTTTACCGTTTAGTACTCAAATAATGCAGGTAAAAGGTTTAGGTAGTACTGCCACCGGCACTGTTGCTTACGAAACCATTAATGACAATGGCGGCTCTGATACTTTTGAAAGCAAAGTAAACTAATAACCGCATCACTGCCACATTATAAATATAATACGTATGAATGATTCATAGCATTCATACGACGACTTGTCTGGATGAAGCATGCTATTTCAACGATCAATTTTATGTCTCGCAATCTGTGCAGCATTTCCTCTGCATGCCAGCGAGACTGAAAAAAAAGCTGTAGACACCTCATCCGAAACAGAATCGGCCATTGAATTTAATGACCAGTTCCTTATCGATAATGGTGGAGGTATCAATGTCGATCGTTATGCTTATGGCAACCCAGTTCTGCCAGGTACTTACCGTGTAAAAGTGAATTTGAATGGCAATTCAAAATCCACGGTCGAGATGGCGTTCATTGATAACAAAACGCCACGTGCCTCAGCATGTCTGACTAAACTCACGCTGACACAGGCAGGCGTTGATACCAGCATATTAGGCGATGATGTCAAAGACGACGAAACGTCTTGCGTAGATATCAAAAAATATTATCCCGGTGCTTCTGAAAATTTTGATAGTAGCAAGCAGGAAATGGATCTTAATTTCCCGCAAATCTACGTGCTTAAGCTTCCAGCAGGGTATGTCGATCCTTCATTATGGGATAATGGTGTTCCGGCCGGATTACTTTCATACGATCTTAATACCTGGCACAGCGAGTCAAACGGCACCAATTCAGATACCGCTTATGCGGGCTTGCATTATGGCCTGAACGTGGGGCCGTGGCGTTTACGTTCTCGCGGCAGTCTGAACTGGGACAGTGATAATGGCACACATTATTCCAGCCAGGATATATACCTCCAGCGAGACATCACACCACTTAACGCACAGATGGTAATGGGTGATTCCTACACACGCGGTGATGTCTTTGACTCGGTGAGCCTGCGTGGTGCGCGTATGTATAACGATGACCGCATGCTCCCGCAAGGCACCTCTGGCTACGCGCCAGTAATTCGTGGTGTGGCAAACAGTAATGCCAAAGTTAGCGTTATGCAAAGCGGCAATAAAATCTATGAAACCACCGTTCCACCCGGTGCTTTCGAGATCAATGACCTCAGTACAACAGGCTATGGTAATGATTTGATTGTCACTGTAGAGGAAGCCGATGGAAGTAAACGGACGTTTACCGTTCCGTTCTCCTCAGTTACACAAATGCTCCGCCCTGGCTCCAGCCGCTGGGATGTGGGTATAGGTGAGCTGAATGATGATTCATTGCATGATAAGCCAAACGTTGGCTACGCAACTTACGCGTATGGTCTGAATAATACCTTTACCGGTTACGTGGGTGCGCAATATACGGATATGGATTTCTACGCCGGCCTGCTTGGTCTGGCTATGAATACCCGTATTGGTGCATTCGCTTTAGATGTTACCGGGTCCTATGCCGATATCGACGGGCTGGACACGCTTAAAGGGCAGAGTTATCGGCTGACCTACAGCAAAATGCTTGAAGCCACTAACACATCTCTTAACGTGGCAGCTTATCGCTTCTCAACAGAAGATTATCTCAGCCTTAACGATGCCGCCTCATTGCAGGACAGTATTCACCACGAGGAATATGGCAATCGATCTTATGACAGCAATGCCGAGCTTTATGCTGATTATCAGCGTACCAAAAACCAGATACAGGTCAGCCTGAACCAGCCATTGAATGTTAACGGTGATGAATACGGCTCACTCTATATTAGCGGTACCTGGCAGGATTACTGGAATGATTCCAGCTCCACTTCCGACTACAGCGTGGGTTACAACAATAGTTTTGCTTACGGTAGCTATAGCGTTTCTGTGCAACGCACGTACAACGAAACAGGGGAAAAGGATGACAGCGTTTATTTAAACGTCAGTATTCCATTCAGCATATTCAATAAGGATAACGCGCAGTCAGGCGGATTTAATAACGTCAACATGAGCCTGCGCACTGATTTAAAAGGCGGTACCAGTTTTAACTCTACGGCAAGCGGCAACTCCAAAAACAGTGAAGTGAGCTATTCCGTTAGCGCCTCATCAAGCGGGGGCAACTACGGCAACCTGAACCAGGTCAGTGGCTATAGCTCATGGAACAGTCCTTACGGGCCGCTCGGTGTCTCGGCGTCCTTTGGCGATGACAATAGTAAACAGTATTCCGCGAGTTATAACGGCGGAATGGTTGTTCACTCGGGTGGCGTTGTATTTACATCAGGCAGTATCGGCGAAACGGATTCACTTGCGCTGGTAAAAGCAAGTGGCGCAACGGGTGCTCGGCTGGGTTACGGCCAAAGCCGCATTAACAGTTCCGGGTACGGGATTATGCCGTATATGTCAGCCTACAGAGAAAACCGAGTATCGCTCGATATCAGCACTCTCGAAGCAGACGTTGAAATCAAAAATACAAGCGCAGTTGCCGTACCTCGCAATGGCTCCGTTGTATTTGTGAATTTTGAAACGGATGAAGGCCGTTCGCTTGTTCTGGAATTACAACGTTCTGATAACGGCTTTATTCCGCTAGGTGCTGACGTTCTGAATGAGAAAAACGAATCTATCGGAACGGTAGGCCAGGCAGGACAAGCTTATGTACGCGGTGTGGAAAACAAAGGCGCTCTCCGGGTGGTATGGGGAAGCGATGGTTCCAGCTCCTGCACGGTGCATTATCAGATTCCTGAAAATGCGAAGAAAGCAGGCTTAACCACGATTCTGAGTAATCAACAGTGCCAAATGTAATGATGTTAAAACAGGGAATCACACCCATGGGAAATAATATGAAGAAAAATCATTGCGGTTATTCATTAATCGCATTAGCAATGTTAGCGATGTCAGGTTCTGCTGCGGCAGCCGATCTCAATGTTAACTTTACTGCCAATATCCGCGAAACCACCTGCGATATGAAACTGGTCGGCGATACGGGTTCAGATACGCAGCAAACGCTGACTATCGGTAATAACGGACAGGTACGTTTAGATGATGTCAAAGCCGGAACGGCAAATGCCAATTTCAAAATTGTGCTCGTTGAATGCCCGGCATCACTGACCTCATTGAAAACCAAAGTATCGGGAACAAGATCTGGATATTTGTACTCAGGCCTTATTAACCAAATACAAAAAATCGACGGAGGTGCAGACTACTCTGCTGTTGAGATTGCCAGAGCCAGCGCACCGGATGCCCCGTTTATCATTAACTCTGAGGACGATAACGAGCGCCTGGTCTGGAGTCCGACAGAAATCCAGAATAAGGAAGTTGCTCTGGTGGCCACCTTACGTGAAACACAGGAAAACAGGATGACCATAGGTGATTTTCAGGCCGTGGCGACCTTTGAATTTATCTACGAGTGATTAGTGCAGGAAAACGGAGCAACATTATGAAATTCAATTTTACTTTTATCGCCCTGTCCGTTTCTGCCCTTCTGTTCTCGGGAATGGCAAGCGCAGCTATTACAGGCACCCCTAGTGTCGAATTAACGATTAAATCAAAAATTGTATCAGGCACATGTACCGCAAAAGTACTTAACGATGCAGGCACAGCTTCCACTGAAATTGCGTTCGGCGACGTATACAAATCCGATCTGGTGAACAAAACCCGTGTCGAGCCGCTCAAGATTAGTTTCACCAACTGTTCTGGAGTAACCAAGGCAACGGTGTCCGCTGCGAAAGGCGCTGGTGGTGAATGCAGTGGCGTCAACAAGACGGGTGATTCTTACTCCGGCGGCTTAGCAACGGGCTTTGAGATCTGGTCGGGTGTTGTCGATACTGGCGAGCTTATGAGCTGCAACACGCCTCCGGCTGCTAAGGATGTCACCATTACTGATGGTACCGGTGAATTCCCGATGAATTCCCGTATCGTTATCGGACAAGGCCAAACCATTGCTGAAGTAGGCGCGGGGGCGGTTAATGCGCCAGTCACGTTTACTATCACTTATCCATAATACCAGGAACCAGCATGCAACAATCACCGTTTACTTTATACCAGCCCGGTCTTGTGTTGCTTATGGGCTTGGCTGGTGGCATCTTGCCTGGCGTAGGCCAGGCAAGCTCAGGATTAGACGTAAATATTACCGCTAACATTGTTAATAGCACTTGTAAGATGACCGTGGAAAATGACGGCGAAATTTATCTCCCCAATGTAATGCGCAGCTGGTTTTATAACCCGGATGGTAGCGATCGTTTTACTGCAACCGATGATGCAGGCGGTACGCCTTTTAAGATCCATGTAGATGATTGCTATGGAGACAGCAGTACGGCTAAAAAGCTGAGTTTTAGCTTTTCGCCGCAGTCGGGTTTCTGGCCAGGACAAAATCAGGTTTTCAAAAGTGATGATACCGCCGCAGGCGCGGCAAAAAATGTCGGCGTCGTCGTTTTCTCTGAAAGATATAAAAAGAATGTTTTAAACAACGACGGCACGTCAAAAATCACTTATGACGTAAGCGGTCAGGATACTGCATTTTTAACGGATTATCAGTTCTATGCCCGATATCAAAATATTGGCGTAGTGGCTGGTGGTGTCGTTACCAGTAAAGTATTAGTTGACGTCACTTACGAATAATAATCAGAACAGGAAAAAGGATGAGAATGTTCAACTTTATAAGACAGGGTTTCACCGTGAAAGGCACAATGGCGTTTGCCATGGCGAGCGTGTTATTAACCCTCAGCCACTCCTGCTGGGCAGCTGAGTGTCGCATGAATAATGGAAAAGGCGGCACAACCACGCTGATCAATTCCGAATACTCAGGTGGCACCGTACGTCTTCCCCCTCCGGGTAATTATGCCAGTACTCTTTTTAACGTTAACCTGACACCGGGCATTCAGGCCGAATGTGGTATGGGGGACGATGGTTTTAACCTCGTGTCACAAACAAACCCGACCTTGCTAAAGGGGAGCAGTTATGGCAGGGCTATGTTTGAAACAAATATTCCGGGGATTTATTATTCCGTAAGGGTCCACACCGCAGAAAGTGACGGAGGCATGGGTGGCTATTTCGCTATGAATACTACTGACTGGACTACCGTTGCATCCTCCGGAAATTCTGATCCCTGGGATGAAAAATGGATAAACACCTCAGTTCAAATTTATATTGATGCAGGTTACAGAGGCAACCCGAACAAAGAAACCTCAATCAGACCCAAACCCGGCACTCTGGGTAAAATGGCTATTGGTAATCCAAATGATTCTAACAACCAACCATGGACATTTGTGGTCAACGAAGACTCATTCCAGATCCCGATCGTTCTTCCAACCTGCGACATGGCCATGCTTTCAGATGGCACTAATGATGTTAACCTGGGAGAATATTATGTTTCAGACATTAAAAACAATCGGGTTAAGGATATCCCTTTTTCAATTAGCTTAAGCAATTGTACCAGTGTGGCAAATATCACAACCAAACTCACCACCTCAAAGCTAACCGGAAAAAATAATGATCTTCTTGGAAATACGCTTTCGTCCGGAGCTGAGGGCGCAGGCGTGAAAATTATGTATAACGGAACCTCTCAACTCCTGCCGAATAATCCTGACTCATCCTATGTCATAACGGATTACCAAACCCCGGAATCCAAGCAAATTAATTATGTTGCTCAACTGGTAGCAAACGGAAGCACAGTGAAACCGGGGTCGTTTAAAGCCACCGGCGTATTCACCCTTTCATACGACTAACCGCTATCCCTGCGGCTGATTACTGATCAGCCGCGACATCGTCTCCAGTGAGTCCGTTCTTAATATATACAAACGCTTCAACAGGAACGGATTATCCCCCGGCTTCACCTTCCCTTTCACCGTGGTCACCGCCAGATGAAACCCCGCATCGTTCGCCGCTTTAATCGCTTTATTGTCATAGCCGCCAAACGGATACGACACATACAACACGCGCGGGTTGAACTGCGCCAGTGCACGACGTGATCGTTCAAAATCAAACAGGATCACGTGATAGCTACGGCTCAACAGGATGGGGTGTTTATAGCCATCCACGCGATGCAGGAAATGGGTGTGAGACTGAATGTCGAACACATCCTGGATGCCCTTGATTTCCTGAACGCTCATAAACTGTAGCGATTTTGGATCCCACTTCTGCGGATGGCCTTTGATACGTGATGAAATTATAAACGCCGTCGCGTTGAAGCCATATTCTTTCAGAACAGGGTACGCGTAGCGGCTCACCGATTTGAGACCATCATCAAAGGTGATCACCACTGCTTTCGCGGGTAGGTTCATCTTGTTACGCACGTACCCTTCAAGCTGGTACATCGTCAGCGTGGTATAGCCTTGATCGCGTAACCAGGCCATCTGATTATTAAACGCACGTACGCTGGTCGTCGTGGAGGTATGTCGAAAACGGGTGTTCTCTTCATCACGCAAAATATGATGGTAAGTCAGAACCGGTAGCCCGTTATCTTCCTGTGCATCGAGGCTGCTGATCCACGCCAGACGATTACCGATACGGATCTGAAACCATGTCTGGTTCAGGCGGTCTTTCAGCTTATTCAGAATCGGATAGCGAAGATTGGCGCTTAAGGTGCCAAAAGGCGCGCTTCCGCTGCTGGGGGCGTTATACACCGGCGTGTCTTTCCAGGTGATGAGGTTTTGATTACTGAGCGGCTTGTTCAAGTCACCCAGGCTATCCTCAACACGTTGTTTGCCCTGCACTTTTTCAAGGTGGTCTTTATCAATAAACCCCGTGCCGAATCCGAAACGAAATTCATAGTAATCCGCCGCGGCCGGAAAGACAGCGAGGATCTGCCCGGCGCGAACATTCCCTACATTCACGACGGCATTTCCCACCTGCGCCCAGATGGCCGCATCTTCGGTGGTTTGCATATATTGGGCAGGAAGGCCTTGCTGACTGGTCAGGCTGGCAGACGCACCACCGGAAACCAGCACCAGAAGGATAAAGATAACGCGCATGAGCATGGGATATAAATCGATACGGAAAATCAGTCGCCATTGTAGCAAAAGCGACATCAATACCAATGTTTAATGCTTATACAGATCGTGAAGCAGAACGAAAGGCGGGTTCTTCTGCTGCTGGTGCCACAGGCTGCTCACGCCCGGGGAGCCCTGCGCCACAATGGCGTGGCGAAACTCAGCGCTGCTCAACGTTGCGCGCAGCGGATACATCGCTTCGAGTAAAGGCAGGCTGATACCGGAGATCACTTCACAATTATCATGCTTATGGCTCATTAACGCTGCTGAACGGTAAGGCGCCGCGCCCGATTTGTCGGTGAGAAAAATCACGCCATCACCGGTGTCGGTTTCATGCAGCGCGTCGCACATCATCCGGCTGAGCATGTTGGTGCTCAGCCCTCGCCAGTAATTTACCGCACGACATTGCGCCAGAGGGCCAAATCGGGCCTCCAGCTTCAGGAGCATTTCCTGTGCCTCTTCATCGTGGCAGGTGATAACCCATCCCAGCATAACGTCTCTCCTTAGCAGGCGAGTAGTTTATCCAGGTGAAGGTTAGTTTACGGTGATAACTGTCAAAGAAAGTGCCCGGCAAACAGAACGTCTGCCGGGCAGAAGGTTAGCTACGCAGCCCACGTCCACGCTGGATCAAATACCAACACAGCAGGTAGAACGCCACGATAAACACCACCAGCACGACGACGGTGGTGAACAGCGGCACGTCGGTGATGCCGAGGAAACCGAAGCGGAAACCGCTGATCATGTAGACAATCGGGTTCAGGTGCGAGAGTGCCTGCCAGAACGGCGGCAGCAGCGTCAGGGAGTAAAACACCCCGCCCAGATAGGTCAGCGGCGTCAGTACGAAGGTCGGGATCAGGCTGATGTCATCGAACGTTTTGGCGAACACGGCATTCAGCAAGCCGGCCAGCGAGAACAGAATCGCGGTGAGCAGCAGCGTCAGCGCCACGAAAAGCCAGGAGTGAACCTGAAACGGCACGAAGAACAGCGAAATGGCCGTTACCAGGATACCCACGCACAGCCCGCGCGCCACGCCGCCGCCCACGTAACCGGCGATGATGACGTGCGTTGGCACCGGCGCCACCAGCAGCTCTTCAATGTTGCGCTGGAACTTGGCGCTGAAGAATGAGGACGCCACGTTCGCGTAGGCGTTGGTGATCACCGCCATCATGATCAGGCCCGGCACGATAAACTGCATATAGGTGAAGCCGTGCATCTCACCAATGCGGGAGCCAATAAGGTTGCCGAAAATGATGAAGTAGAGCGTCATGGTGATCACCGGCGGCACCAGGGTTTGCACCCAGATACGCATAAAGCGGTTAATCTCTTTCGCCCAGATGCTTTTCAGCGCGACCCAGTAAAGATGCGTCATGCCTTGTCTCCTTGTTTGTCGTGCACCAGAGAGACAAACAGCTCTTCCAGTCGGTTTGCTTTGTTACGCATGCTTAATACCTGAATGCCCTGCGCACTCAACTGTGAGAACACGCTGTTAATACCCTGCTCGCGCAGCACTTCTACCTCCAGCGTCGAGGTATCGACCAGGCGATAGTTGTAGCCCTCCAGTTTCGGCAGCGCGCTTTTCGCCGCCAGATCGAGGATAAAGGTCTCTGATTTGAGCTTGGAGAGCAGATTCTTCATCGAGGTGTTTTCCACCAGCTCACCGTGCTGAATGATGCCGATATTGCGACACAGCATTTCCGCCTCTTCCAGGTAGTGCGTGGTCAGAATGATGGTGGTGCCTTTGTCGTTCAGATCTTTCAGGAAACCCCACATGGAGCGACGCAGTTCAATATCCACACCAGCGGTCGGCTCATCAAGGATAAGCAGCTTTGGCTCGTGCATCAGCGCGCGGGCAATCATCAGGCGGCGCTTCATCCCTCCGGACAACATCCGCGCGCGCTCGTTACGTTTCTCCCACAGATCAAGCTGTTTCAGGTACTTTTCGCTGCGCTCAAGCGCCTCTTTGCGCTCCACGCCATAGTAACCCGCCTGGTTAACAACAATCTGCTGTACCGTCTCAAACGGGTTAAAGTTGAACTCCTGCGGCACCAGCCCCAGCTGGCGCTTGGCGTTGACCACATCTTTTTGCAGATCGTAGCCAAACACGCTGACGCGGCCCGAGGTTTTATTGACCAGTGAACTGATGATCCCGATGGTGGTGGATTTCCCTGCCCCGTTCGGCCCCAGAAGCGCGTAGAAATCTCCCGCTTCGACTTTAAGATCTATCCCGCGCAGCGCCTGGACGCCCCCCGGGTAGGTTTTTTTGAGCTGTTCAAGCTCCAGTGCAATCGCCATGAATTCAACTTACCTTAAGTTCTGACACACGTTGTGTGGTTTCATTAAAAGTCGGGTTACCCTATAGTAGCGCAACGCAATCACTTGGTTACAGGTCGCTAACCTCCATGAACGACATAGATACACTCATCAGCAACAATGCACTATGGTCAAAAATGCTGGTGGAGGAAGACCCCGGATTTTTTGGAAAACTCGCGCAAGCGCAGAACCCACGCTTTCTCTGGATTGGATGTTCTGACAGCCGCGTCCCCGCCGAACGTCTGACTGGTCTTGAACCTGGCGAACTGTTTGTTCACCGCAATGTGGCTAACCTGGTTATTCATACCGATCTCAACTGCCTTTCGGTTGTTCAGTATGCCGTTGATGTTCTGGAGGTCGAGCACATTATTATCTGCGGCCACTACGGCTGCGGCGGCGTGCAGGCGGCGGTCGAAAATACAGAGCTGGGGTTAATCGATAACTGGCTGCTGCACATTCGTGATATCTGGTTCAAACATAGCTCACTACTGGGCGAAATGCCGCAGGAGCGCCGTCTCGACACGCTGTGTGAGCTGAACGTGATGGAGCAGGTGTATAACCTGGGCCATTCGACGATTATGCAGTCTGCCTGGAAACGCGGGCAGAAGGTCTCTATCCACGGCTGGGCGTACGGTATTCACGACGGCCTACTGCGCAATCTGGAAGTGACCGCCACCAACCGCGAAACGCTGGAACAGCGTTACCGCTCGGGAATTGCCAACCTCAAGCTTAAGCACGTTAACCATAAATAACAAAGCCGGGGGTTTTCACCCTCTCCCTGTGGGAGAGGGCTGGGGTGAGGGCATCAGCCCGCAATTATTCGTCCAGAATCACCACTTTCCCAACATACGGCAGATGGCGATAACGCTGTGCGTAATCAATGCCGTAACCCACCACGAATTCGTCCGGGATGGAGAAACCAACGAACTCCACCGGCACCTGCACTTCACGGCGCTCAGGCTTATCCAGCAGTGTACAAATCGCCAGTGATTTTGGTTCACGCAGGCTCAGGATCTCACGCACTTTAGAGAGCGTGTTGCCGGAGTCGATGATGTCCTCAACAATCAACACATCTTTGCCACGAATATCTTCATCCAGATCTTTCAGGATTTTCACATCACGGGTTGTGGACATGCCGCTGCCGTAACTGGAGGCGGTCATAAAATCGACCTCGTGCGGCACCTGCACTTCACGGCACAGGTCTGCCATGAACATGAAAGAGCCACGCAACAAACCGACCAGCACCATTTCGCTGCCGCTGTCCTTGTAATGTTCGGTGATTTGACGACCCAGTTCGGCGATACGCGCTTTGATCTCGGCTTCCGGGATCATCACTTCAACAGTATGTTTCATATTACTAACCAAATGATTTTAGTGAAAATCTCTCAATGCGGATGACTCTCGCTCCGGCATCGATACGCAAGTCAGCCATTATACCAGTAAATGGATAAGCCTGGCGTATGAGTTATAAAAAGCAATATTTGTGATTCCGATCACAGTTGTTAATACCTATAATTAATTGCTAGCAAATAATTAACAAAACTGACGAGTACTTTTCTATGGCTGAAACAAAAACTAAACAGCCGCGTCTACTGGTGACATTAACAGCCGCGTTTGCCGCATTCTGCGCGCTGTATTTGTTAATCGGTGGCGTATGGCTGGTCGCGATTGGCGGCTCCTGGTACTACCCGATTGCGGGTCTGGTTATGGTTGGCGTAACCGTCCTGCTTTTACGCAGAAAACAATCTGCTCTGTGGTTGTACGCAGCGTTACTGCTCGCAACCATGATCTGGGGCGTCTGGGAAGTCGGGTTCGACTTCTGGGCGCTGACGCCGCGCAGCGACATTCTGGTCTTCTTCGGTATCTGGCTGATCCTGCCGTTTGTCTGGCGTCGTCTGATTGTCCCTTCCAGTGGCGCCGTGGCCGGTCTGGTCGTTGCTCTGCTGATTAGTGGCGGCATCCTGACCTGGGCCGGTTTTAACGACCCGCAGGAGATCAATGGCACGCTGAACGCGGAATTCACGCCGGCTGCGGCTATTTCGCAGGTGGCGGACGGTGACTGGCCTGCTTATGGTCGTAACCAGGAAGGTCAACGCTACTCCCCGCTGAAGCAGATCAACGCGGACAACGTGAAAAACCTTAAGGAAGCCTGGGTATTCCGTACCGGCGACCTGAAGATGCCAAACGATCCGGGTGAGCTGACCAACGAAGTGACCCCGATTAAAGTGGGCAACATGCTCTACCTGTGTACGGCGCACCAGCGCCTGTTCGCGCTCGACGCGGCCACCGGTAAAGAGAAATGGCACTTTGATCCACAGCTGAACTCCAACCCGTCGTTCCAGCACATCACCTGCCGCGGCGTCTCTTACAACGAAGCGCGCGCAGATAATGCCAGCCCGGAAGTCATTGCCGACTGTCCTCGCCGCATTATGCTGCCGGTGAACGATGGCCGCCTGTTTGCCATCAACGCTGAGACCGGTAAGCTGTGCGAAACCTTCGCTAACAAAGGCATTCTGAATCTTCAGACCAACATGCCGGACACTACGCCGGGTCTGTATGAGCCGACCTCCCCGCCAATCATCACTGATAAAACCATCGTGATTGCCGGTTCGGTAACGGATAACTTCTCTACCCGCGAAACCTCCGGCGTTATCCGTGGTTTCGACGTGAACACCGGTAAACTGCTGTGGGCCTTCGACCCGGGCGCGAAAGATCCTAACGCGATCCCATCCGATGAACACACCTTTACCTTTAACTCACCGAACTCCTGGGCACCGGCAGCGTATGACGCGAAGCTGGACCTGGTTTACCTGCCGATGGGCGTGACCACGCCGGATATCTGGGGCGGTAACCGCACGCCGGAGCAGGAACGTTACGCCAGCTCCATCGTGGCGCTGAACGCAACGACCGGTAAACTGGCATGGAGCTACCAGACCGTTCACCACGATCTGTGGGATATGGATATGCCGTCCCAGCCGACGCTGGCGGACATTACCGTTAACGGTAAAACCGTTCCGGTGATTTACGCCCCGGCCAAAACCGGCAACATCTTCGTGCTGGATCGCAGCAACGGTAAGCTGGTTGTTCCTGCGCCAGAAAAACCGGTTCCGCAGGGCGCGGCCAAAGGCGACTACGTCACCAAAACGCAGCCGTTCTCTGACCTGAGCTTCCGTCCGAAGAAAGATCTCAGCGGTGCAGACATGTGGGGTGCCACCATGTTTGACCAGCTGGTGTGCCGCGTGATGTTCCATCAACTGCGCTATGAAGGCATCTTCACGCCGCCTTCAGAGCAGGGCACGCTGGTCTTCCCGGGTAACCTGGGGATGTTCGAGTGGGGTGGGATCTCCGTTGACCCTAACCGTCAGGTCGCCATCGCTAACCCAATGGCGCTGCCGTTCGTTTCCCGTCTGATCCCACGCGGTCCGGGTAACCCAATGGAGCAGCCGAAAGATGCGAAAGGCAGCGGTACCGAAGCCGGTATCCAGCCGCAGTATGGCGTTCCTTATGGTGTGACCCTGAATCCGTTCCTTTCTCCGTTCGGTCTGCCGTGTAAACAGCCTGCCTGGGGTTATATCTCCGGTCTGGATCTGAAGACCAATAAGATCGTCTGGAAAAAACGTATTGGTACGCCACAGGACAGCATGCCGTTCCCGATGCCTGTTCCAGTGCCGTTCAATATGGGTATGCCAATGCTGGGTGGCCCAATCTCCACCGCCGGTAACGTGCTGTTTATCGCGGCAACCGCAGATAACTACCTGCGCGCGTACAACATGACCAACGGTGAAAAACTGTGGCAAGGCCGTCTGCCAGCCGGTGGACAGGCAACGCCGATGACCTATGAAGTGAATGGCAAACAGTATGTTGTCATCTCCGCGGGTGGTCACGGTTCGTTTGGCACGAAGATGGGCGACTATATTGTCGCGTATGCACTGCCTGACGACGCTAAGTAACGAAAAAGCCCGGTGGCGCTAACGCTTACCGGGCCTACGGGTGCCCTATGTAGGCCGGGTAAGGCGAAGCCGCCACCCGGCTTTTTTTATACGGTAAAACCGAGCATCATCCCCGTATCTTCATGCTCCAGCAGATGACAGTGGGCCATATAGGCAAACTCTTTCGGTGCCTCGTGGTCGAACTTCACCAGCACCTCGCTGACGCCGCCTTCCACCCTCACCGTATCTTTCCAGCCCGCGCGATGCGGCTCCGGCGCTTTACCATTTTCAGACAGAATACGGAACTGCGTGCCGTGGATATGGAACGGGTGCAGCATCATGTCCCCTTCGCCTGAAATCACCCAGCGTTCAAACTGCCCTTTCGTGGCGGCGAACATGGGCGTATTCATATCGAACGCTTTGCCGTTGATGCGGTTGGCATTGTGGAAATCGAAACCATGGCCGCCGTGATCCATGCCGCCCATATTGCCATGATCCATATTCATATGGCCCATCATCTGGCCGTGATGCATTCCCGCCATGGCCTGATTGCCGTACTTCTTCATCAGCGCCTGCATGCCCATCATGTCGAGCATCGGGTCCATGGAAAGCTTAAGTTTACGCTGCGTAAGCCCGTCCAGCGACGGGAGTGCTGGCAGCGTGGTGAGGGTCTCCGGCAGCGTACCGGAGGCGGTGATCTGTAGCGGCTGAATGCGCAGGACCGGATGCGGCTTATCAAACGGCGCGACGGCCATCCCCATCTGGCTGACCGGCAGGGTCACCAGGTCAAACGCTTTGCCATCGCTGATATCCACCAACACCTCGAAGCGCTCGCCCATCAGCATCGGCAGCTCGCTCACCTTCACCGGCTCCGGCAGCAGGCCGCCGTCGCTTGCCACTACATAAAGCGGGCGTTTATCGCTGGTGGCGAAGTTCAGGGAGCGGGCGTTACAGCCGTTAAGCAGACGTAAGCGCAGCCAGCCTTTTGGCGCGGCATGCTGCGGGTAGATCGCGCCGTTGGTCAGCAGCGTATCGCCAAACCAGCCTACCGCCGCGCTCATTACGACCAGCTGATAGTCAATTTGCCCGTCAGCGCTGAATTTTTTGTCCTGCACAATCACCGGGACATCGTCGATACCCCACTGTTTCGGCAGGCGCAGCAGGCGGCTTTCATCGTCTTCAATCAGCACCAGCCCGGCCAGCCCCATCGCCACCTGATGGCCCGTTTTGCCATGCTGATGCGGGTGGAACCAGCAGGTCGCCGCGCGTTGTTCCGGGGTAAAGGTTACGCTGCGTTTACCACCAGGCCTGATGACGCCCTGAGGCCCCCCATCCACTTCGCCCGGGACTTCCAGCCCGTGCCAGTGCAGCGTGGTCTCTTCCGCAAGCGTGTTATGAATGTCTACCGTCACCGCCTTCCCTTTGCGTAACTGCAACGCCGGGCCGAGCAGATTGCCGTTATACCCCCACGTCGTGGCGGCGTGCTGACCGAACGTGGTTTTACCGGCCTGCACCACAAGCTGAATGCGGCTGCGGGCATCTGGGGCGAGTAATTCAGGAATGGGTAAAGCCGTTCTGTCGGCGGCAAAAACGGCGCGGCTCCAGAGAGGTATCGCGCTGGCAACCCCCAGCGCGGCAGAAAATTTTAAAAAATCACGACGTTGCATGTGCATTTCCTTATTTCCAGCAGGCGATCTTTTGAGCATAAACCCTCCCCTTACCGGAAGGTCAAGCACGGCGGCAATAATAAAGATCGTCGGCCTGGCATCAAGTATGCTAACGTTAATTTTCCGTGATGCAGTGGTAAAGGCAATGAAGACGTTTTTCAGAACAATTTTGTTCGCCAGCCTGATGGCGATGTGTGCGAACAGTTACGCGCTAAGTGAAAACGAAGCGGAAGATATGGCCGATCTGACGGCAGTTTTTGTTTTTCTGAAAAACGATTGTGGTTACCAGAATTTACCCAATGGGCAAATTCGTCGCGCACTGGTCTTTTTTGCCCAGCAGAATCAATGGGACCTCAGCAACTACGACAGCTTCGACATGAAGGCGCTCGGTGAAGACAGCTACCGTGATTTAAGCGGTATTGGCATTCCCACTGCTAAAAAATGCAAAGCGCTGGCTCGCGATTCACTCAGCCTGCTCGCCTACGTGAAGTAACCTTCCCGACGCCCCTTGTTGACCCGCTAACCGCCTCACGGTGGTGTTGTGTTGCGCCCATCTGCCGGATGTAATGGATGTTAACGAAGGAGGTGCTCCCCATGACCGAAAAAACGGTATGGCAAGAAACGCTGCACGACCATTTTGGTCAGTATTTTGCCGTGGATAACGTGCTCTATCATGAGAAAACCGATCATCAGGATTTGATAATATTCGAAAACGCCGCTTTTGGCCGCGTGATGGCGCTGGACGGCGTGGTGCAAACCACCGAGCGCGACGAGTTTATCTATCACGAAATGATGACCCACGTCCCGCTGCTGGCCCACGGCCACGCGAAGGACGTGCTGATTATCGGCGGCGGCGACGGCGCGATGCTGCGTGAAGTCTCTCGCCATCAGAATGTCGAAACCATCACCATGGTGGAAATTGACGCCGGGGTCGTGTCGTTCTGCCGCCAGTATCTGCCCAACCATAATGCCGGCAGCTATGACGATCCGCGGTTTAATCTGGTTATCGACGATGGTGTCAATTTTGTTAACCAGACCACGCAAACGTTTGATGTCATTATCTCTGACTGTACCGACCCTATCGGTCCGGGCGCGTCGCTGTTTACCTCGTCGTTTTACGAAGGCTGCAAGCGCTGCCTGAAGCCTGGCGGAATTTTTGTGGCGCAAAACGGCGTTTGCTTCCTGCAACAGGATGAAGCGCTTGATAGCCACCGTAAGCTGAGCACCTATTTTGCTGACGTCAGCTTCTACCAGGCGGCGATCCCCACTTACTACGGCGGTATCATGACCTTTGCCTGGGCGACGGATAACGACGTATTACGTCATCTCTCCACCGAAATTATTCAGGCCCGCTTCCATCAGGCAGGTCTACAGTGCCGATACTACAATCCGGCTATTCATACCGCAGCCTTTGCGTTGCCTCAATATCTGCAAGACGCGCTGTCCTCAAAGGAGGTGAACTAATTGAAAAAGCTTAAACTGCATGGCTTTAACAATCTGACCAAAAGCCTGAGTTTTTGTATTTACGATATCTGCTACGCCAAAACAGCAGAAGAGCGCGATGGTTACATCGCCTATATCGATGAACTCTACAACGCCAACCGTCTGACCGAGATCCTGACAGAGACCTGCTCGATTATCGGCGCGAACATCCTCAATATCGCGCGCCAGGATTATGAGCCTCAGGGTGCGAGCGTCACCATTCTGGTGAGTGAAGAGCCGGTTGACCCACAGCTTATCGACAAAACCGAACACCCCGGCCCGCTGCCGGAAGTGGTGGTTGCTCACCTGGATAAAAGCCACATCTGCGTGCACACCTACCCGGAAAGCCACCCGGAAGGCGGGCTGTGTACCTTCCGCGCGGATATTGAAGTGTCCACCTGCGGCGTGATTTCACCGCTGAATGCGTTGAATTATTTAATCCACCAGCTGGAATCGGACATCGTCACCATTGATTATCGCGTACGCGGTTTTACCCGTGATATCAACGGCATGAAGCACTTCATTGATCATGAGATCAACTCCATTCAGAACTTCATGTCCGAGGACATGAAGTCGCTGTACGACATGATGGATGTGAACGTCTATCAGGAGAATATCTTCCACACCAAAATGTTACTTAAGGAATTCGACCTTAAGCACTACATGTTCCACACGAAGCCGGAAGATTTAAGTGAGGAAGAGCGAAAGGTCATTACCGACCTGCTCTGGAAAGAGATGCGCGAAATTTACTACGGCCGTAACATTCCGACCGTGTAAACGTGACCCGGAGCAGGGACGCTTCGGGAAGTTACTTCTGTTTCATAAAGTCGCGGTAGGCATTCACCACACTCAGTAAGTCTTCCACGCCGCACAGCGACAGGCTCTCTTCGTCGTAGTAGCTCATCCCCTCTTCAATTTCATCACCCGAGAACTCAAGCTGGTTGGCGCGCACCATCACCTCTTCGCCATCCATCCACAGGGTGTATTCGTGCCCGGCGCGTTGCCAGGAGCGTTCACTGCCTTTCACCGTTTCCGCCGCCTGCTCAACTTCATCCAGCAGCGCGAGGTTCTCTTTCACCTCTTCGTTAAACCAGTGTCCAACGGCTTCGTGCCCCATCGACATTCGCACTTTCACCACGCCGGTGATGTCGCGCAGAAATTCGTAATCCATAGTGTTTTCCTCTGCAAAGCCATTAAGGTAATTATCGCAGCAGCGAGGAAGAAAAAAAGCGTGGGAGGTGGGAGGAATGAAAATAAAAAGGTGAGAGCAAGACCTGCGGCCTGATGCCCTCACCCCGTCCCTCTCCCACGGGAGAGGGTGCAAACACTAAAAACCGTCTCGTAGAGACGGTTTTGCTGTTTATACCGCCGTCTGGAAGATCACCCCGTCTGCCTTCTCGGTGTACTGAGAGAGCTGGTCGAAGTTCAGGTAGCGATAGGTATCCACCGCCGTCTTATCCACCTGAGCCACAAAGGTCTGGTACTCTTCCGGCGTTGGCAGTTTGCCAATCAGCGCCGCAACCGCCGCCAGTTCCGCAGAGGCCAGGAAGACGTTCGCACCGGTACCTAAACGGTTCGGGAAGTTACGGGTCGAGGTGGAGACCACCGTCGCGCCGTCGGCTACGCGCGCCTGGTTGCCCATACACAGGGAACAGCCAGGAATTTCGATACGCGCACCGATCTTACCAAACACGCTGTAGTAGCCCTCTTCGGTCAGTTGAGCCGCGTCCATACGGGTTGGCGGCGCCACCCACAGACGGGTTGGCAGCTGGCCTTTGTGGGTATCCAGCAGCTTGCCGGCTGCACGGAAGTGGCCGATGTTGGTCATGCACGAACCGATGAACACTTCGTCGATCTTCTCGCCCTGAACTTCGGACAGCGGACGCGCGTCGTCCGGATCGTTCGGTGCACACAGGATTGGCTCTTTGATATCCGCCAGATCGATGTCGATCACCGCCGCGTACTCTGCGTCAGCATCGGCTTCCAGCAGCTGCGGATCGGCCAGCCATTTTTCCATGCCCTGGATACGACGCTCCAGCGTACGACGGTCGCCGTAGCCTTCTGCAATCATCCACTTCAGCAGCACGATGTTAGAGTTCAGATACTCAATAATCGGCTCTTTGTTCAGCTTGATGGTACAGCCCGCAGCCGAACGCTCAGCGGAGGCATCGGTCAGCTCGAAAGCCTGCTCAACTTTCAGATCCGGCAGACCTTCAATTTCCAGAATGCGGCCAGAGAAGATGTTTTTCTTCCCTTTTTTCTCAACGGTCAGCAGACCCTGTTTGATGGCATACAGCGGGATCGCGTGAACCAGGTCGCGCAGGGTAATACCCGGCTGCATTTTACCTTTGAAGCGCACCAGCACCGATTCCGGCATATCCAGCGGCATCACGCCGGTCGCGGCAGCAAACGCCACCAGACCGGAACCCGCCGGGAAGGAGATACCGATTGGGAAACGGGTATGGGAGTCACCGCCGGTACCGACGGTATCCGGCAGCAGCATGCGGTTCAGCCAGGAGTGGATAACGCCGTCGCCCGGACGCAGAGACACGCCACCGCGGTTCATGATGAAATCTGGCAGCGTGTGGTGCGTGGTCACGTCAACCGGCTTCGGATACGCCGCAGTGTGGCAGAAGGACTGCATCACCAGATCGGAAGAGAAGCCCAGGCACGCCAGGTCTTTCAGCTCATCACGGGTCATTGGACCGGTGGTGTCCTGAGAGCCGACGGAGGTCATCTTCGGCTCGCAGTACGCGCCAGGACGGATACCAGCGACGCCGCAGGCGCGACCGACCATTTTTTGTGCCAGCGAGAAGCCACGGTTGCTTTCCGCCACGTCTTTCGCCTGACGGAACACGTCGCTGTGCGGCAGACCCAGCGCTTCACGCGCTTTGGTGGTCAGGCCACGGCCGATGATCAGCGGAATGCGGCCACCAGCACGTACTTCGTCGATCAGCACGTCGGTTTTCAGCTCAAAGCTTGCCAGCAGCTCATTAGTTTCGTGATTACGCACTTCGCCTTTATACGGGTAAACGTCAATCACGTCGCCCATGTTCAGGTTAGAGACATCCACTTCGATCGGCAGCGCGCCAGCATCTTCCATGGTGTTGAAGAAGATTGGCGCAATTTTGCCGCCGAGGCACAGGCCGCCGCCGCGCTTGTTTGGCACGTGCGGAATGTCGTCGCCCATGAACCACAGCACGGAGTTGGTGGCGGACTTACGGGAAGAGCCGGTACCCACAACGTCACCCACGTAAGCCAGCGGGAAACCTTTTTGTTGCAGGGCTTCGATCTGTTTGATCGGGCCAACGCTGCCCGGCTGGTCCGGCTCAATGCCTTCACGGGCGTTTTTCAGCATCGCCAGGGCGTGCAGAGGGATATCAGGACGAGACCACGCGTCCGGTGCCGGGGAGAGGTCATCGGTGTTGGTTTCACCGGTCACTTTGAAGACGGTAACGGTAATTTTTTCAGCAAGCTGAGGGCGGTTCAGGAACCATTCGGCATCGGCCCAGGACTGCATCACCTGCTTCGCATAGACGTTGCCTGCTTTGGCTTTTTCTTCCACATCGTAGAAGTTATCGAACATCAGCAGCGTTGAAGAGAGCGCTTTAGCGGCAATCGGTGCCAGCTTGTCGTTATCCAGCGCGTCAATCAGCGGATGAATGTTATAGCCACCCTGCATGGTGCCGAGCAGTTCAATCGCTTTTTCAGGAGTAACCAGTGGGGAGGTGGCTTCGCCTTTGGCAACGGCGGCAAGGAATCCGGCTTTTACGTAGGCAGCTTCATCTACGCCAGGCGGTACACGGTTGATCAGCAGATCTAACAGGAATTCTTCTTCGCCCTCAGGCGGGTTCTTCAGCAGCTCGACGAGCGCGGCCATTTGGGTTGCATCTAACGGTTTGGGTACAATTCCCTCGGCGGCACGTTCTGCTACGTGCTTACGGTATTCTTCTAGCACGACGGTTCTCCTCGCTCTCATTGTCATATGCGGCGGGCGTTCTCTTCACGCTCCTGTGAGACAGCAGTTTGTAGGGTAAATGCCCGATACCGCGTCGGGCAGCATAGCAGGATTTCTGCACAGTGTTAATCTGTTTACAAAAAAGCAACATTAAAAAATTTGCTGAATCGTTAAGCATGATGTAGCACCCCGTCACCGGGCCTGGAAGCAGTTCCGTAAGTCTGTCGTCCCCCCGGCAACGCGCTGCTGGTCGCTCGCAAGAGCGGCCTTCTGAATTTCCGTCGCCTGCTCAGCCATCCGATATAATTGTGTAATAAATACTCACACTCTTTATCCGGATGCTTCAGAGTTTTTCCCAACAAAAGTCAAAACTGTAAAACACGGGTGAATGATACTCGCGGCAACAGCAACGCCTCACGGCACTGCACTCGTCTCGTTGGAGTCAATCTATGAAGTTGCCTTTTAAACCACATCTTCTTGTTCTGCTTTGCAGTGCGGGGCTGTTTGCCGCCTCGGGCGTCATGTTCGTTAAAAGCCGCGCAACGGAACCCGCTCCCGCACCTGCGCCGGTAGCCCCGCAGCTCCCCGACCCGGCA
>NZ_QFRV01000043.1:0-41765 GCF_004136805.1 Enterobacter cloacae complex sp. GF14B | reverse complement strand
AGTGGGCGGGGGTATTGCCAGCGCCCTGCTCTCGCTGGCGCTGCTGCACCGTGGCTGGCAGGTGACGCTCTACTGCGCTGACGAGGCACCGGCGACGGGCGCATCAGGCAACCGTCAGGGCGCGCTTTATCCCTTATTAAGTGCACACGATCCGGCACTGTTCCAGTTCTTCCCGGCGGCGTTTACGTTTGCTCGCCGCCTTTACGATAGCCTGCCGGTTGCGTTCGACCACGACTGGTGCGGCGTGACGCAGCTCGGCTGGGACGAGAAGAGCCAGCAGAAAATCACACAAATGCTGTCGCTGGGGCTGCCGGAGGACATCGCCCATGCAGTGACGGCACAGCAGGTTGCTGAGACCGCTGGTGTCGACACCGGCTGCGGCGGAATTCAGTATCCACTCGGCGGCTGGCTATGTCCGGCTGAACTGACTTCTGCGGCGATAGCCCTCGGGCAGTCGCGTGGGTTGACAGTGCATTATGCCCATAAGGTTCAATCGCTAAGCCGCACTGCGCACTGGGAACTGCGTTTCGCTGACGGTAAAGAGGCGCAGCATGCCAGCGTTGTACTGGCCAACGGACATCACATCACTCAGTTTACCCAGACAGCGTCATTGCCGGTTTATCCAGTCGGCGGCCAGGTGAGCCATATCCCGACCGCGCCCGAACTGAGCAAACTGCGTCAGGTGCTGTGTTACGACGGCTACCTGACGCCGCAAAATCCCTCCAACGGCCATCACTGCATCGGCGCCAGCTACCATCGCGGTGAAACAGATATGCAGTACAGCGAAGCGGATCAGCAGCAAAACCGACAGCGCCTGGTCGACTGTTTTCCGGATGCGTCGTGGGCGAAAGAGGTTGATGTCAGTGAGGGTCAGGCGCGCTGCGGCGTACGCTGCGCGACCCGCGATCACCTGCCGATGGCGGGAAACGTGCCGGACTATGACGCCACGCTTGAAGTCTATCAGGATCTTGCAGACAGCAAAGAAACGGCGGTAAGTGCGCCCGTTCACCCCGAGCTGTTTATGCTGGGTGGCTTAGGCTCGCGGGGATTGTGCTCCGCGCCGCTGCTGGCTGAAGCGTTAGCCGCGCAAATGAGCGACGAGCCGGTTCCGCTGGACAGGGTTACGCTCGCGGGGCTGAATCCAAACCGACTGTGGGTGCGGAAATTGCTGAAGGGGAAAATGGTCAAGTAGGGTGCGGTCTGGTGCCCTCACCCCGGCCCTCTCCCTGTGGGAGAGGGCGGTGATACACTTACTTCGCTTTCGCCTGCTGGAACAAATTATCCCACATGCCCAGCACTAAAGACTGGTCGCGCGGAGAGAGTTCCCCGGCCTGAATAGCGTTTTCCAGGCTGCGAGTGACTTCCGCGTGAACGGCGTCGGCAGAGTGATCGTCCCCGGCTTCCAGCGCGGCTACCGCCAGCGTCAGGTGACCACGCAGATAACCGCTGGCGAACAGCTCATCATCACTGGCGTGTTCCACCATGTCATCAATTAACGCCAGAATGCGTGATTCAAATTCTGCGATCATCTTCTTTCCTCTGTTAAAGATCTTCCGGCCACGGGAAGCATTCCGCCGTGATCTCCGGCGTGTGGTAATAATTCTGTAAAGCCTCGATCAGGCGTGCCGGACGTGCCGGGATGCCTTTCTCAAGATATTCCATCACCTGCGCATGAACGCGGCGCTGGAAGACGATACGGTCTGGCTCGAAGTCGCCTTCGAGGTTGTCACAGCTCACGTTGAACGGGAAACCCGCCGCCACGCAGAACAGCCATTCCAGCGCCTGGGGTTTCACCTCCACATCTTCAAACTGCCCCTGGGTGGCGGCGTCGCGCCCGTCCGGGCAGTACCAGTAACCAAAGTCCACCAGCTCGCGACGCGCTTTCCCGGCGATACACCAGTGCGAAATTTCGTGCAAACCGCTGGCGTAAAAGCCGTGGGCAAAGATGATGCGGTTATACGGAACCTCGTCATCAGCTGGAAGATAGATCGGTTCGTCGTCGCCTTTAATCAGACGGGTATTAAAATCATCAGCAAAACAGCTATCGAAGATCTCAATCAGCTGTTCGTAGTTATGCGTACTGTTCATTAGTTCATCCCCAACCAGGTGAGGATCTCCTGTCCATGGCTGTCATAAAGAAGTTTGGCGCTCATCACCGCCGAGACGACAACAATCATCGGGCGGATCAGCTTTTGCCCTTTGCTTAATACCAGACGCGAGCCTGCGCGCGCGCCCAAAAACTGCCCTGCCATCATCACAAACCCGGTTGCCCAGATAACCTTGCCGCCAATGATAAACAGCAGCAGACCGCCAACATTGGAGGTCGCGTTGAGGACTTTGGCGTGGGCGGTGGATTTGGCGAGGTTGAACCCGGCCAGCGTCACGAATGCCAGCGCGTAAAACGAGCCTGCCCCCGGGCCAAAGAAGCCATCGTAAAAACCGACGCAGCCACCGGCGATCAGCGCAAACGGCAGGCCGTGAAGGCGACGCTGTCGATCTTCTTCCCCGAGCTTTGGCATGAGTAAGAAATAGAGGCCGATACAGATAACCAGCAGCGGCAGGATCTGGCGCAGAATGTCGGACTGTACGTGCTGGACCAGCAGCGCGCCCGCCGTTGAGCCAATAAACGTCATCAGGATATTGAGCTTCTGATCGGCGAGATTCACCACTTTACGCCGAATGAAATAGAGCGACGAGGAGAGCGAACCGCCGCATGCCTGGAGTTTGTTGGTGGCAAGCGCCTGGGCAGGGCTCATGCCTGCCGCCAGCAACGCCGGAACGGTGAGCAACCCGCCGCCGCCCGCCAGGGCATCGATAAATCCGGCTAACATTGCAACAAAAAAGAGCACCGCCAGCAGCAGCGGTGACACCATGAACAGGTCGACGAAATTATCCATTAAAGTACATGCTCATCCAGTAACGCCTGGCAGGAAGGCGGCAACGGAGGCGGTGTCTTCTTCTCAGGCTTAGAGGTTCCAGGCTTGGCTGGTTCAAACCAGCTTTGCAGTTCGTAACCACAACCATCGCCAGGCGGTGGCAGCGGCTGATCTTCACATTCCAGGCTGTTCGCCGGGCAGCGCAGGCGAACATGCATATGGGCACGATGCTGGAACCACGGGCGCACTTTACGCAACCAGTCGCGATCCGTTCCCGCATCCAGGCAAAGCTGCTGCTTGATGGCCGGATTAACAAAGATCCGCGTGACGTCGTTATCCTCTGCCGCCAGCTTAATCATGCTGGAAATTTCCGGCGACCATCGCGAGGCGACGACCCGTTTACCGTCGGCCGAGACCAGATCCAGCGCCTGCGGTTTCAGCAGTTGCGCTGAGCTCCAGCGCGTTTTCGGCAATTGCAGGAAGATATCCACATCCAGTCCGGTCTGGTGGCTGGCGTGACCGCCGTTAAAGCGGCCACCGGCAGGCATCCCCATATCGCCAATCAGCATCGTGCCCAGCCCCAGATTATGCACCTGGTTGCCAAGACGCTGAATAAAAAGCACCAGGTCAGGATGGCCGAAATAACGGCGCTGGTCGGTGCGCATCACCTGATAGGTATCCGATTGCAGCGGAAGTTCCTGCGCGCCGACGATACACCCGTTGGAGAAAGCGCCAATGGACTGCGCGCTCCCCGCTACCGGATGGGTGATTTTCTGCCACGGCGTAGCGGCCAGGCTTGCTCCACTGACCAGCAGCGCCAGCAGAGCGATTGCGGTTTTTTTCATAGTTACCAGCGTGGAATGGTGGTCGTCACATCCGCATTCTGCGCGCGCTGGCGCAGGAAGTGATCCATCAGCACGATCGCCAGCATCGCTTCTGCGATCGGTACCGCGCGGATCCCCACGCACGGATCGTGACGCCCTTTGGTGATCATCTCAACTTCATCGCCAGCGCGGTTAATCGTGTGGCCCGGCACGGTAATGCTGGACGTGGGCTTCAGCGCGATATTGGCAATAATTTGCTGCCCGCTGCTGATGCCGCCCAGAATGCCGCCCGCATGGTTGCTCTGGAAACCCGCCTTCGTGATTTCGTCGCGGTTCTGGCTGCCGCGAAGCTTAACCACGTCAAAACCGTCGCCGATTTCAACGCCTTTCACCGCGTTGATGCTCATCAGCGCGTGGGCGATGTCGGCGTCAAGGCGGTCAAATACCGGCTCGCCCCAGCCAGCCGGCACGCCGTCGGCTACCACGGTGACTTTCGCACCAATGGAATCGCCCTCTTTTTTCAGGCCACGCATCAGCTCATCCAGCGCGTCCAGCTTGTCGGCATCGGCGCAGAAGAACGGGTTAAGTTCTACCTGCTCCCAGTCTTTGATAGCCAGCGGAATGTCGCCCATCTGGGTCAGACAACCGCGGATAACGATGCCGAATTTCTGCTGGAGATATTTTTTGGCAATCGCCCCTGCCGCCACGCGCATCGCGGTTTCACGTGCGGAAGAACGTCCGCCGCCGCGATAGTCGCGAAAGCCATATTTTTGTTCGTAGGTGTAATCAGCGTGGCCCGGACGGAAGACGTCTTTAATCGCGCCGTAGTCCTGAGAACGCTGATCGGTGTTTTCAATCAGCAGACCAATGCTGGTCCCGGTGGTACGGCCTTCAAATACGCCGGAGAGAATTTTGACCTGGTCCGGCTCGCGACGCTGCGTGGTGTAGCGAGAGGTACCCGGACGCCGACGGTCAAGGTCATGCTGTAAATCGGCTTCGGTCAGTTCGATGCCTGGCGGGACGCCATCAACGATACAACCCAGTGCCAGACCGTGCGACTCGCCAAAGGTGGTCACACGGAATACCTGTCCAATACTATTTCCTGCCATCACGGCTCCGATGTTGTTGTTTGTGTTTGAGCGTTGTGAAACGGGCCGAAGCCCGCTGGATTAATCTTTGTAAATGCTGAAGTATTCGCGTGCATCAAGCAGCTGCGCCTTGGTCAGCATGAAGACGCCGTCACCGCCGTTGTCGAACTCAAGCCAGGTGAACGGCACATCCGGGTACTGCTCTATCAGATGTACCATGCTGTTGCCCACTTCACAAATCAGAATGCCGTCGTCGGTCAGATAATCCGGCGCGCACGCCAGGATGCGGCGGGTCAGCTTCAGCCCGTCAGAGCCGGACGCCAGACCCAGCTCCGGCTCGTGACGGTACTCGTTCGGCAGGTCGGACATGTCTTCTGCATCCACGTACGGCGGATTGGTGACGATCAGGTCGTATTGCAGCGTCGGCAGGTCGCGGAACAGGTCAGAGCGGATAGGCGTGACGTGATGAATCAGCCCGTGCTCTTCAATGTTGTGTTCGGTGACGGCCAGCGCGTCGGTGGAGATATCGACGGCGTCCACTTCCGCTTCCGGGAAGGCGTACGCGCAGGCAATGGCGATGCAGCCGCTGCCGGTGCACATATCAAGAATGTGCTGCGGCTGATGGTTAATCAGGCCGTCAAAGTGGTTGTTGATCAGCTCGCCAATCGGCGAGCGCGGCACCAGCACGCGTTCATCAACATAGAACTCATGGCCGCAGAACCAGGCTTTGTTGGTCAGGTAAGCCACCGGAATGCGCTCGTTCACGCGACGGATCACGCGCTCAACGATGCGGTGTTTTTCGCTGGAGGTCAGGCGCGCGGTGCGCATGTCTTCCGGAATATCCAGCGGCAGATAGAGAGACGGCAGCACCAGCTGAACGGCCTCATCCCACGGGTTATCCGTACCGTGGCCGTACCAGATATTGGCGGCGCTGAAGCGGCTAACCGACCAGCGCAACATGTCCTGTATGGTATGCAGCTCGTTTACTGCTTCATCGACAAAAATTTTATCCACTCTTTCCTCCAGGGCATGCTCGCATAATTTTCGGCGGCTAGTTTGCCATGAAGACGGCGATAAATCAGCAATGACGCGTGTCGCTTGAGGTTAAAAAATGCGTTTAGTCGGGTACACTATCGGAAATACGAGATGAGAATGACGAATGAAAAAGAAAACATCGCTCAGCGAGGAGGATCAGGCTCTCTTCCGCCAGCTGATGACCGGGACGCGTCAAATCACGCACGACACCATTGTCCATCGCCCGCAGCGTAAAAAAGTCAGCGAGGTTCCGGTCAAACGTCTGCTCCAGGAGCAGGCCGATAACAGCCACTATTTTTCAGATGAGTTTCAGCCGCTGCTCAATACTCAGGGTGCGGTGAAATACGTGCGCGAAGACGTCAGCCATTTTGAACTGAAAAAATTACGCCGGGGAGATTACTCGCCGGAGCTGTTCCTCGATCTGCATGGGTTGACCCAGATGCAGGCGAAACAGGAGCTGGGGGCGTTGATCGCGGCATGTCGTCGCGAGCATGTTTTTTGCGCCTGCGTGATGCACGGTCACGGCAAACATATTCTTAAGCAACAGACACCGCTGTGGCTGGCTCAGCACCCGCACGTGATGGCGTTTCATCAGGCACCCAAAGAGTACGGAGGAGATGCCGCATTGCTGGTATTGATTGAAGTGGAGGAGTGGCAGCCGCCAGAGTTGCCCTGACAGGATGGCGGGAGGCACGCTGCACCCCGCCATATCGCACGTCACGTCAGATGGCTTTTGCCATCTTCAGGTTGCACGGACTCATTTGCCAGTTAAAGACCCCTTTGCCGGTTTCGTCGAGGGTGACGTTGGCAATGGCGGACGTAGTGAACATCGGTGGCGTTTCGCCCGGGCACAGCTCAGATACCAGATAGCCGACCAGCGGCAGGTGGGAAATGACCAGTGCGGAAGCGACACCTTCATTGCACAGCGCCTGAAGGTAAGCACTGACAAGGCCAACATCGCCACACGGCGTGAGTTCAGGGAGCACATCCACACTGGATGGCAGGTTCATACACTCCCCTACCACATCCAGCGTCTGTTCTGCCCGCAGGAACGGACTCACCAGAACGCGTTCAATGTCCACTTTTTGACCTTTAAGCCATGTCGCCATCTGACGGGATTCGTCGCAGCCACAGACGGTTAAAGGACGTACTGAGTCACTGGCGGCATCGAGTGCCGCGTCGCCGTGACGCATGATAAAAACTTGCATATTGCACCGCTTTTGTTAACCAGAATCACCGGCGTTGACTACCCGCGATTAATGCTCTGAGGTAGAAAACCCGATGGCCGGGCATTGTGCCTGATCCATTCGGTGAATGAAACGCTGTTTTTTACCTCAATGGCGTAAGTATAGTCAATCTCTGTTTACAATTTCGCCAGAACAGGTTCCATCACCTCAGGATTTACCCTTCTTTGACTTCAGTTTACGCAATCAGTTTCCCTTACGGGCCAGAATGTCTGACCCCGTTCCGCCATCTGCAATAATTCGTCACAAGGTGTAAACCGTGGACCATATTGCGAGGCCAGACGTTGCAGGATCGCAACCACTTCACCCGCCCCGAGGGTATCCATATACCGGAACGGACCGCCAAGGAATGGCGGAAAACCGATACCAAACACGGCACCGATGTCGCCGTCGCGCGCGCTCTTGATCACCTGCTCACCAAAGCAGCGCGCCGCTTCATTGAGCATCATCATTACGCAGCGCTCAGCACACTGAACCGCCGACAGTTTTCCCTGACCCGTGACAGGAATAAGCGCATAAACCGAAGGGTCGACCTGTTTCTTGCTTTTACGCCCTTTCGCGGCGTAAAGATAGAAACCGCGTTCATTTTTTCTGCCTTTGCGATCGTCCTTCAAAATTGCAGAAACAAAGTTTGCAGGCGGCGCAAAACGATCGCCATAAGCCGCTTCCAGCACAGGGATAATTTTAGTCCCCGTATCAATTCCTACCTCATCCAAAAGTTGGATTGGGCCGACGGGGAAACCAAACTTCACCAGAGCGTCATCGACGTGCTCAATTTTCTCCCCTTCCGTCAGCAACCGCATCGCTTCGTTAATGTACGGCGCCAGAATGCGGTTGACGTAGAAGCCGGCTTTGTCCGCGACCACAATCGGGGTTTTGCCCTGTTTTTTCGCCAGCTTCACCACGGTGGCAATAGTTTGCGGGCTGGTTGTGGCATGTGGGATAACCTCCACCAGCGGCATTTTTTCGACAGGGCTGAAATAGTGCAGCCCTATCACCTGCTCCGGGCGCACGGCTTTCGCCGCGATGTCGCCGATCGGCAAAGACGAGGTATTTGACGCGAAAATGGTGTGCGGCGCGCAGTGCTGTTCAACGTCCGCCACCATCTGCTGCTTAAGGGCCAGATCTTCGAACACGGCTTCAATCACCAGATCGCGGTGTGCAAACCCACTGTAGTCGGTGGCGCCAGTGATCATCGCGAGGGTTTTATCGCGCTCACTGGCCTTGATATGGCGGCGTTTCACTTTGCGATCAAGGTTCTGCCAGCTGTACTGCAACGCGTGGTTGATACCCTTAGGGTTGATATCTTTGATACGTACGGGCAATTTGCCTTTGCTGGCGGTGACAAATGCGATGCCGCCGCCCATCAGCCCACCACCCAGAACGCCAACGGCGCGCAGCAGAGCCGGTTCAGCTTCACTGCCCGGATCTTTTTTAACCTCCGTGCTGGCAAAGAAAATGCCGCGCAGCGCCTGCGACTGCGGCGTCATCGCCAGCTCGCCAAAGGCTTTCGCTTCCGCAGCATAACCGCTGCTGCTGCCCTGCGATAAACCGGTTTCAATCACCTTCAGAATGCGCGTCGCTGCCGGATAATTCCCTTTGGTTTTTTGCTCGGTTTTTTTACCCACCATATTGAACAGCAGCGTGCGCCCCAGCGGCCCGGCGAGGATACGCTCGCGCACCGGCAGAGGGCGTTTCGCCTGACGACCTTTCAGCGCCCGCTCAACGGCGGCCTCAAGCAAGATGGCGTGCGGAACGACCTCATCAACCAGACCCGCCTTTAATGCCTGACGGGCGCGCAGCTGTTTACCGGTTAAAATCATCTCCAGCGCCGTACTGACGCCCACCAGACGCGGCAGGCGCTGCGTGCCACCTGAACCGGGCAGCAATCCAAGCTGTACCTCCGGCAGTCCGAGTACCGTTTTCGCATCGTCGGTACAAATGCGGCTGTGACAGGCCAGCGCCAGCTCAAGCCCACCGCCCAGGCAGGCCCCGTGGATCGCAGCGACAACGGGTATCGACAGCGCATGGATCTCCGCCATTACCTGCTGCCCTTGACGCGCCAGGTCTTCTGCTTCCTGAGCGCTTTTCGCCCGGGCAATCATGTTGATATCGGCCCCGGCAATAAAGTTATCCGGCTTTGCCGAGATAAATACCAGGCCACGTATCGCTTTGTTTTCGCGGATCTGTCTGAGCATCGCACGCACCTGAACGCCGAACTCGGCCTTCAGGGTGTTCATCTTTTCGTCGGGTACATCAATGGTGATAACAGCCACGTTATCAAGGCGAACAGCCAGGTTAAATGCAGATGTCGTTTCCATTATTCAGCCTCCAGAACCATTGCTGCACCCAGGCCGCCCGCCGCACAGGCGGTAACGAGACCAAAACCGCCGCCGCGGCGACGCAGCTCGTGCAAAGTCTGGGTTATCATTCTCGCGCCGGTCGCCGCAAATGGATGGCCGTAGGCGATGGATCCGCCAAGCACGTTAAACTTACTCTGATCCACTTCGCCGGTCGCGTGGGCGCGGCCCAGCACGTCGCGGGCAAAACGTTCGCTCGCCAAAAGCTGCACGTTTGCCAGCGTTTGTGCGGCAAAGGCTTCGTGCATATCAATTAACGTGAGATCGGAGAGCGTTAGCCCCGCGCGCTCCAGCGCCAGCGGCGTGGACCAGGCCGGACCGAGCAGCATGTCCTGCCAGACATCAATGGCGGTAAAGGCGTAGCTACGCAAATAGCCCAGCGGTGTGATGCCAAGCTCTTTCGCCCGGGATTCCGTCATCAGGATCACGGCGGCGGCACCGTCCGTCAGTGGCGTACTGTTGGCCGCCGTAACGGTGCCATGTTTACGATCAAACGCCGGGCGCAGTTTTGCGTAATCCTCCAGCGTCGAGGTGCCACGGATATTGTTATCTTCCACCAGCGGTTCGCGGAAAGGCGGGATATAAGCAGTCATCACCTCGTCGGCAAGTTTGCCTTCCGACCAGGCCTTCGCAGCGAGCTGATGCGAGCGATGCGCCAGTGCATCCTGCTGTTCGCGGGTAATACCGTAGGTTTTTGCCATCTGCTCGGCTGTATCGCCCATGCGCAGGCCGGTGGAGTATTCAGCAACGGCAGGTGGCACGGGCATGAGGTCGCGCAGGCGTAAACGCGAGAAGAGTTTAAGCTTTGCACCGGTAGTGCGAGCTTTGTTAGCATCCACGAGGATGCGGGCCAGCTGTTTGCTGACGCCGATGGGCAGCACGGAGGAGGAATCCGCGCCGCCGGCGATCCCCGCGCGAATGGTCCCCGCCATCAGGCTTTCCGCCACGTTCGCCACCGCCTGGAAACTTGTGGCGCAGGCGCGGCTGACGCTGTAGGCGTCGGTATGAACATTCATGCCGGTACCCAGCACGATTTCACGCGCGATATTGGGTGCTTCCGGCATCTGCACCACCTGGCCGAAAACCAGTTGCTCAATAACCTCTGGCGGGATCTCGCTGCGAGCCAGCATCTCCCCCACCACCATTTTTCCCAGATCGACAGCCGGTATACCGTGAAACGCGGTTGCCTGACGCGCAAACGGCGTACGTAACCCGCTGATAATGGCAATGCGGTCACCGTGTCGGGTGATAAGCGGTAATGCCTGACTCATAACACTCCCCTGTAAAAAAATTTTGCGCGCACATTAAGTGGTCTGACCTGATAATAGTCTTAACTATTTTTTTACATTGAGCCAATCGGGGAAGCGAAAAATTGCGAGCTAAGGCACAGAGAAGAAAAAGAAAATGCCCCTGCATAGCAGAGGCATTTGTGAGATTTGTTGCCGGGTTGCGGCGTTGCCTTACCCGGCCTACACGATCATAGGCCTGTGCAAAAAGTATTAACGCAGGCCTAACTGGAAGATCAGCGTTTCTGCTTCGCAGGCGAACACAAAGTCGATATCCAGCTGCACGCCGCCTTCTACTTCCGTGAAGGTGGATTTGATTTCACACGGATCGGATTCGACTTCACGCGCGCGCTGGCTCAGCGCGGCCAGCGTTTCTTCCGCTTCAGCACGGTTAGGGAATACGCGGCTGTAAGAGGCGGTGCAATCGGTGTTGTCCATAATGGTGCCAACATCCATACAGCAGCAAACCGGGGTTTCATCAGCACTGCATTTACTCATAGCTCAATTTCCTCTGTATTCGCGCAGGGCGCGAGATAAACACGATGCGTCTATTTTACGCCCCCGGACGAGCCCCCTCCAGCCGTTAATGGCGCAAAATCGGATAAGTGAGCAATATCACACTAAAAAATGATCTAAAACAAAATTCCCCTTTTCAGAGGAATCGCACTGGTCACAATTTTGCCAACCAGATCTCGTTTCAAGAAACATATCTGAAAATATTAATAAACAAACTTGCAACATCCCAGCTGGTCAGACCTATACTCTCGCCACTGGTCTGATTTGTAAGTCATACCTCAGACCCTACACTTCGCGCTCCTGTTACGGTATGTAACAATTATTGAATAAAAATAACTCAATGAGGTTATGGTCATGAGCCAGAAAACCCTGTTCAAACAAACTGCTTTAGCAGTTGCAGTGGCAATCGTCTCAACGTCCGCCTGGTCAGCGGGCTTCCAGTTAAACGAATTTTCTTCCTCTGGCCTTGGCCGTGCGTATTCCGGGGAAGGTGCGATTGCCGATGACGCAGGCAACGCGAGCCGTAACCCGGCGCTGATCATGATGTTTGATCGCCCTACCTTCTCTGCCGGTGCGGTTTACATCGATCCTGATGTCAATATTTCTGGCAAATCTCAGTTCACCGGCGCAGATCTGAAGGCGGATAACATTGCGCCGACCGCGTGGGTGCCTAACCTGCACTTTGTTGCGCCAATCAATGAACAGTTTGGTTGGGGTGCCTCTGTCACCTCTAACTATGGCCTGGCAACGGAGTTCAATAACAACTATCCGGCCGGGGAATACGGCGGTAAAACCGACCTGACGACCCTGAACCTTAACCTGAGCGGCGCATATCGTCTGAACGATAACTGGAGCTTTGGTCTGGGCTTTGATGCTGTCTACGCTGATGCAAAAATCGAGCGTTATTCCGGGGAGCAAACTGCTGCGCTGCCGAAAAACAGCAATAAAATTGCCAGCCTGAAAGGCGATGAATGGGGCTACGGCTGGAACGCCGGTATCCTGTATGAACTGGATAAAAACAACCGCTGGGGTCTGACCTACCGCTCAGAAGTGAAGATTGACTTCGATGGCGATTACAAAAGCGGCATCCTGAGCCCAGTCAACGGTATGGTCCCAGGCGCGGGCACCACCATTCCATGGGGTACCTCGAATCAAACCGTACCGGGTTCACTGTCGCTGCATCTGCCAGAAATGTGGGAAGTGTCAGGTTATAACCGCGTTGCGCCGCAGTGGGCCATTCACTACAGTCTCGCGTATACCAGCTGGAGCCAGTTCCAGGAGCTGAAAGCCACCGGCAGCAACGGCCAGACGCTGTTCTATAAAGACGAAAGCTTCCACGATGCTTACCGTATCGCGCTTGGTACGACCTATTATATGGATGACAACTGGACGTTCCGTACCGGCGTGGCATTTGATGACAGCCCGGTACCGGCAGATAAGCGTTCTATCTCCATTCCGGATCAGGACCGTTTCTGGGTGAGTGCGGGGGCAACCTACGCGTTCAACGAGAATGCCTCTATCGACGCGGGCGTGTCGTACATGCATGGACAGAAAGTGACCTTCCAGGAAGGCCCTTACGAGTTTACCTCTGAAGGTAAAGCCTGGCTGTTTGGTACCAACTTCAACTACGCGTTCTAATCCCAACACGATTAAAAAAGGTGAGCATTGCTCACCTTTTTTATTTATTCCGAATCGATATCTTTTAATTCGTTCTCGATGGCTTTCGCGTTCGGATTATCTTCCGGCTTCAGCTTACCGCCGTTGGCAATAAAGTCATGGTTCTGGAAGTAGGCCTCGCGGACCATGATGTACGGATCGGAAGACTGACGCAGCAGACCGTCAGAGTCCAGCAGTTGCGCACGTGTTTCAATTCCTTCCACGGTCCATTTACCAATCGACAGCGGCCAGGTGAGCCATGACAGCACCGGATACAACGTATCCACCATGTCGCCGCCATCATCACGCACGGTAAAGCTGCCGTAGAATGGCAGGTGCACATACGGCCCATAACCTACGCCATAATGCCCCAGCGTGCTGCCGAAACGGTGCGGCTGTTCACGCTGTAATTTCGGGTTCGCCATGCCCGCGACATCAATTAAGCCGCCCATACCCAGCAGGGAGTTCAGGAAGAAGCGGGTGAAATGCACCATCCCCTGATACGGGTCGCCCTGGAGGAAGTAGTTGACCATAACCGCTGGCTCTTCCAGGTTACTGGTAAAGTTGCTCAGCCCGTTACGCGCCGGCTGCGGAACGTAGTCACGCCATGCCACGGCAACCGGACGAACCAGATACGGATCCAGCACATTATAGTTAAAGCTGTACATTGAACGGTTAAATCCTTCGAGAGGATCGGAGCGTCCCGTTTGCTCGCCAGAGCTGGCGCAGCCCACAAGCATTGTTACGCCCAGCGCAAGCGCCGACAGCCGAAGCTTCATAAATTTCTCCCTGTTCAATATGGCTATCGTTGAATGCCATCTGTGACGGAGCCGGTGATGCTCCGCCTGAAACGTGCAAGTGATTGTAACAGCACGCTTACCGATGTCTACGAGGACAATGACGACCCGCTCGCGTCATCACGCTAATTTCAGCATAGCCTGTCTTTCAGAATTCGTTTCGCTGGCAATTTTATATTGGCTTTGAAAGAGATGTCTCACCTTTATTGCCATTTACAGCAATTTAAGAGCATCCCCACGGGCAAGGCGCTAAAAGCCGCTACGCTTAAATGAGCAATTACCCCGAAGGAGCTGTTATGAAAGACATTAACGAAGAAAAAATTGGCGAGAACAATGAAGAACTTGAGATTGAAAGTGAAGAGAAAGACCGGGGAGAAGAGATAGAAGTCGATGAAGATCGCCTGCCGTCACGCGCCATGGCTATTCATGAGCATATTCGCCAGGACGGGGAAAAAGAGATGGAGCGCGACGCGATGGCCCTGCTGTGGTCAGCCATTGCAGCCGGTCTGTCAATGGGCGCCTCTTTGCTCGCCAAAGGGATATTTCACGTTCAGCTGGAAGGCGTACCGGGCGGGTTTTTGCTGGAAAATTTAGGCTACACGTTCGGCTTTATTATCGTCATTATGGCGCGACAGCAGCTTTTTACGGAGAATACCGTCACTGCCGTACTGCCCGTCATGCAAAATCCGACCCTCGGTAATTTCGGTTTACTGATGCGCCTGTGGAGCGTCGTGCTGCTGGGGAACCTCATCGGTACGGGTATAGCCGCCTGGGCGTTCGAGTATATGCCAATATTTGATGAACCGACCCGCGACGCATTTGTGAAAATTGGCATGGATGTGATGAAAAACACGCCGGTTGAAATGTTCTCTAATGCCATAATTTCCGGCTGGATCATCGCCACTATGGTGTGGATGTTCCCCTCAGCGGGCAGCGCGAAAATCGTGGTGATTATCCTGATGACCTGGCTTATCGCACTCGCCGATACCACGCACATTGTTGTCGGAACCGTTGAAATCCTTTATCTGGTATTTAACGGCACACTCCACTGGAGCGACTTTTTCTGGCCGTTCGCCCTGCCAACCCTCGCAGGCAACATTTGTGGCGGGACCTTTATCTTTGCGCTGTTGAGCCATGCGCAAATCCGTAACGACATGTCCAACAAGCGTAAGGCCGAGCTTAAGGCTCAGGAAAAAAAGGATAAAACTGCCGAAAAATCGGCGTGAACGGTGACTCTTTGACCAGTCAGGCGGCAATGCGCTTAACGAAAAGTGTAAATAACGCTATACTCTTGCCGCTTCGTCCCCTTAGTTAAATGGATATAACGAGCCCCTCCTAAGGGCTAGTTGCAGGTTCGATTCCTGCAGGGGACACTTCTGTATTTCCTTACGCCCCCTTCCAAAGCTCCACGCAGTTTCGGCCACGCCGTTTCGCGCCGTATAAAGCTTCATCCGCCGCCTGAATCAATCGCTCGTAATCGGGATGCCCGTTGAACATCGCCACGCCTATCGAGAGGGAGAGCGGGATAATATCGCCGGTTGGGGAGTTAACCTTGATTTTTTCCACCCGCCTGCGGATACGCTCGGCGATTCGCAGCGCGTCCACCTCTGAGATTTCCGTTAGCACAATCAGAAATTCATCGCCGCCGTAGCGAAAAACGTAATCACAGGTTCGCACGTTGTCGTAGAACGCGCCGGAGACTTTTCGCAGGATCTCGTCCCCGGTATTGTGCCCCCAGGTATCGTTGATTTGTTTAAATTTGTCGACGTCAATCAGCAGCGTCGAGAGCTTTGTTCCCGCCCGGGTGGCGTGCAGGATTTCGCGTTTGAAGATGGTTGGCAGGAAACGGCGATTCAACAGGCGGGTCAGGACATCAACCCCCACCTCGTGTCGCGACACTTCGTCAAACAGTTCGCGCAAAAGCGTGATGATTTGCGAGAGCGTATTACGCATTCGCTGCAAGAATTTATCCCGCTGCGCTTTATCACTCAGACCCTGCCCTGAAAGACGGACCTCGTTAAAAAGGTCATCGAATTCCTGAATCAGACGAGAGATATGACCGGCCTCAGCGATCCCGCTGAAATAGTGCCGACCTTTATGGCTAAACCACAGTCCAAATTCAGACTGCCCCAGCGGCAGACTGTTGCCGATACTGGAATTAAGCGTGATCTTATACAGAAGCACCATTTCCCATGACAGCAGCGCCGCGGTCTGTCTCTCCTTCTCCTCTTCTGCGTTCTCCATTAAGGAAAAGATGCGGTAATTTTCGTCCTCTTTCGCCGCATTGTTCTCGCTAAATACATAGGCCCGCGACATCACTTCCATGGCCAGATCGATACTGTTAATCGCGTAGTGATAAATATGCAGCTTCACCTCAGGCGAATGGGCGCTGGTAGTAATGACAGGTAACAGCAGCTTTTTCAGAACACGGAAGCCCATTTCAACTAAATCAACCGAAATACCAATACGGGCATGAACATCCGCAGCGCGCTGCTGCGCCCGCATCTGCTCTTCAACCTGCTCCACACGGCATGAGAGCACATCAATAAGCCAGCGACGAAGCGCCTCCTGAAGCTGCCTCTCCACCTTTTCGGTGGTCAGGAATTCAGCTGCCGACGGATCTGCCAGCACAACACGATAGAATTCAGCGACCAGGGGCGTTGCGTTGTCCCTGGCAAGCTCAGTCGCAAGCCGATGCACATCGGGATCGGTTTCATTAATTAGCTTCACCCACTCTTCTTTCACCGTTTGCAGGTAGGTTTCCATGGTCTGCACCTTCAGGAGGCATGCGGGAACGCAGATTTAACAATAGCAAAATCAAACCACTCCGCAATTGCCGCTTTTTTAAACAAAAACGAGTGATAGCTCATAATGTATAACGGTGCTACATTATGCCGCCCACCCAAGTCAGCAATGGCCAGGCAACGTCGTAAAGAACGGTAAAGCCTGCAACCATGACCTCGTCCTACGGTCTTAATGGCACGTGGTATCGCGAAGTCTGCGCTACCTTCACAGGCTTTACATAGGTTCCACTATTTTGTCTCAATCCAAATTTCAGCGGGCGTTTCTGCACCCGCGCTACTGGTTTACGTGGTTTGGCCTTGGCGTACTTTGGCTGCTGGTTCAACTTCCTTATCCCGTGATCCGTTTCCTGGGTTCGAAGCTCGGCAGCGCATCGCGTCACTTCCTTAAGCGTCGTGAGTCCATTGCCCGAAAAAATCTCGAACTTTGCTTTCCGCATTACAATGCGCAGCAGCGCGAAACGCTGATTGCGGAAAACTTTAAATCTATCGGTATGGCGCTGCTTGAAACCGGTATGGCCTGGTTCTGGCCAGACGAGCGTGTCCGTAAATGGTTTGACGTGGAAGGTCTGGATAACCTGAAACGTGCCCAGATGCAAAACCGCGGCGTGATGGTTGTGGGTGTGCATTTTATGTCGCTTGAGCTGGGTGGCCGCGTTATGGGCCTTTGTCAGCCGATGATGGCAACCTATCGCCCGCATAACAGCACGCTGATGGAATGGGTACAAACGCGGGGCCGCATGCGTTCAAATAAGGCGATGATCAGCCGTAACAATTTGCGCGGTATGGTTGGCGCCCTGAAAAAAGGTGAAGCAGTCTGGTTTGCCCCGGATCAGGACTACGGTCCTAAAGGCAGCAGCTTTGCCCCTTTCTTTGCGGTTAAAGATGTCGCTACGACGAACGGTACCTTTGTGATTTCACGTCTCTCAGGCGCCGCGATGTTGACGGTGACCATGGTCAGAAAAGCGGATAAGTCAGGCTATCGTCTGCATATCTCCCCAGAGATGGCGAACTATCCTGAAGATGAGAGTGAAGCCGCGACCTTTATCAATAAGGTGATTGAGTTTGAGATTATGCGTGCGCCTGAGCAGTATCTGTGGATGCACCGCCGCTTTAAAACCCGTCCCCTGGGCGAAGCCTCACTCTATATCTGACCCCTTTCGAAGGTTAGTTTCGCTAAGAAACTAACCTTTTCAAACACCTGTAATCACAGTGCGTAACGGCTTTTATCGACCGTCGCTCAACAGGCATTTATTGCGTACCGAAATCAAACTGTCGCCGTTCCACGACACTCGTAAGTGTCGGAAATTATTTAAAAAAATGCCTCTTGTCACTCCTGAAATTTAGGCGTACATTAGCGCCGTCTGGCGACAGGAAAGCACAGAATTCAGAGCTGAAGTTAGCGACGTAACGGGATAATTCCGATTTCCCCTTTCGCATGATTTCAACTCTCTATACTCAGTTGGACTCTGTTTTTTTAATGCGTACCGGAAGATACGCGGAGCGATGAAACGTGAAATATTTCTTTATGGGCATTTCGGTTATTGTTTTAGTTTGGGCCGGAACGTTTGCTCTGATGATCTAGTTAAGAAAATGCAGTCAAAAAAACAGGCGCCGTTGGCGCCTGTTTTTTTTGGTGTCCGTTACGACTCGGGTTGTTCCGCAACGCTCTTCGCTGCAAGCAGGCCATCCGCACGGAACATGCTTTTAATGCCCCGCACTGCCTGACGGATACGGTCGCTGTTTTCAATCAGCGCGAAACGCACATGCGTGTCACCGTAGTCACCAAAGCCAATGCCTGGAGAGACGCAAACCTTCGCATCCTGAAGCAGTTTTTTGGCAAATTCCAGAGAACCCATCGCCGCATACGGCTCGGGGATTTTCGCCCAGACGTACATGGAGGCTTTAGGCATTTCCACCATCCAGCCTGCTTCATGAAGCCCTTTTACCAGCACATCACGACGGCGTTTGTACTGAGCGGCAATATCGAGCACGCACTGCTGATCCCCTTCCAGCGCCGCGATGGCCGCGACCTGTAACGGCGTAAAGGTGCCATAGTCATGGTAGCTTTTAATACGCGCCAGGGCACTCACCAGCGTTTTGTTTCCCACCATAAAACCAATTCGCCAGCCCGCCATGTTGTAGCTTTTCGACAGGGTGAAAAACTCAACCGCCACATCACGGGCACCCGGTACCTGCATAATTGACGGCGCTTTCCAGCCATCATAAACGATATCGGCGTAGGCGAGATCGTGTACCACCAGCACGTCGTAACGCTTAGCCAGCGCGACCACTTTCTCGAAGAATTCGAGTTCAACGCATTGTGCCGTTGGGTTTGACGGGAAACCGAGGATCATCATTTTCGGCTTCGGATAGCTTTCACGAATCGCCCGTTCCAGCTCGTTAAAGAAGTCGACGCCTTCCACCAGCGGGACAGAACGCACCTGCGCCCCGGCAATCACCGCCCCATAGATGTGAATCGGGTAGCTCGGATTCGGCACCAGTACGGTATCGCCGTGATCCAGCGTCGCCAGCATCAGGTGGGCCAGCCCCTCTTTGGAGCCAATGGTCACAATCGCTTCATTTTCAGGATCGATATCGACCTGATAACGATCCTGATACCAGCGGGAGATCGCCCGACGTAAGCGTGGAATGCCGCGTGAGGTGGAATACCCATGGGTATCGGGACGCTGGGCAACCGTGCAGAGTTTCTCAACAATGTGCGGCGGCGTTGGGCCGTCAGGGTTACCCATACTGAAATCGATAATGTCTTCGCCGCGCCGACGCGCAGCCATTTTCAGTTCAGCAGTGATATTGAAAACATAAGGGGGGAGACGATCGATACGCGTAAAACGGCGTTCAGGACTGAATTCAGCCATAGATTCCTCAGAGTCACGTTAGCGCCCGGACCGTCCGAGCGACGCTGCCACCCGTGTGGCATGCTTAGAAAATAACCTGAAGAAAAAGAGGCTGTCGAGAGGATAACGGCAAAACAATATTTTGCTCTAAAACGGGAATGCGATTGCAGTGAAAAGCGGAACTCCTATCGCGAACAGGCAGTTTTAAGCTCTACAATTTAACACAATATTTTCAGTATCGTTACCTGACGTTTCTCCCCAAACGGAAAAGCGCCGGCTTTCAGTCAAAAGCCAGCAATCCCCTTTGAGAATTATGGTTTTTCCCCATTTGATAAATCTGATGGATAGCTGGTCATCAGGCCCTATGTTTTCTATCATAGATTTTTCCCGTTTTCCCAGGCCTGACCGTGCACGAAATCTTCAATATGCTCCTCGCGGTGTTCGACCGCGCGGCATTAATGCTGATCTGTCTCTTTTTCCTTATCCGCATCCGCTTGTTCCGCGAACTGTTGCATAAATCTGCCCATTCGCCAAAAGAGCTGCTGGCCGTCACGTTTATCTTTTCGATGTTTGCCCTGTTCAGCACCTGGTCCGGGGTGCCGGTAGATGGCTCGCTGGTGAACGTGCGCATCATCGCCGTCATGTCGGGCGGGATCCTCTTTGGTCCCTGGGTCGGGATTATCACAGGCATTATCGCTGGCACCCATCGATACCTGATTGATATTGGCGGCGTGACGGCAGTTCCCTGCTTTATCACCAGCATTATTGCCGGGCTGCTCTCGGGCTGGATTAACCGCAAAATCCCGAAAAAGCAGCACTGGCGTGCGGGGATTATCGCGGGGATGGTCTGCGAAACGCTGACCATGATCCTGGTCATCGTCTGGGCGCCAACCGTTGCGCTGGGGCTGGATATCGTCTCGAAGATCGGTATTCCGATGATCCTCGGGAGCGTCTGTATCGGTTTTATCGTGCTGCTGGTGCAAAGCGTGGAAGGCGAAAAAGAGGCCAGCGCCGCGCGTCAGGCCAAGCTGGCGCTGGATATCGCCAACAAGACGCTGCCGCTTTTCCGGCACGTTAACGCCGAATCTTTACGTCAGGTTTGCGATATCATCCGCCGTGATATTCATGCCGATGCGGTCGCTATCACCAATATTGATCACGTGCTGGCTTACGTTGGCGTCGGTGAGCACAATTATCGCGACAGCGACGACACCATCAGCCCAACCACCAGACAGGCGATTAACTACGGAAAAATCATCATTAAAAACAATGACGAAGCCCACCGGACGCCAGAGATCCACTCAATGCTGGTGATCCCGCTGTGGGAAAAAGGCGTGGTCACGGGGACGCTGAAAATTTACTACTGTCATGCGCACCAAATCACCTCCTCGCTCCAGGAGATGGCGATTGGCCTGTCGCAGATCATCTCCACTCAACTAGAGGTTTCGCGTGCAGAGCAGCTGCGCGAGATGGCAAATAAGGCAGAGCTGCGCGCCCTGCAAAGCAAGATCAATCCCCATTTTCTGTTTAACGCGCTGAACGCTATCTCCTCTTCCATCCGTCTGAATCCGGACACCGCGCGGCAGCTGATATTTAATCTGTCGCGCTATCTTCGCTACAACATTGAGCTAAAAGACGACGAGCAGATCGACATCAAAAAAGAGCTGTATCAAATCAAGGATTACATCGCGATCGAGCAGGCTCGCTTTGGCGATAAGCTGACGGTCATTTACGATATTGATGAAGAGGTCAACTGCGTGATCCCAAGCCTGCTGATCCAGCCTCTGGTGGAAAACGCCATTGTTCACGGTATTCAGCCGTGTAAAGGCAAAGGCGTGGTAACAATTAGCGTAACGGAAAGCGGTAACCGCGTGCGTATCGCCGTGCGCGATACCGGGCACGGCATCGATCCGAAAGTTATCGAACGCGTCAAATCAAACGAAATGCCGGGCAACAAGATCGGACTGCTGAATGTGCATCACCGGGTCAAACTGCTGTACGGTGACGGGCTGCATATTCACCGCCTTGAGCCGGGCACCGAAATTGCCTTTTATGTTCCGAATGAGCGAACGCCCGTGAATGCCCCCATATCCTTGTTGCCGTAGGCCGGAGTAACAGATGAAAGTCATCATCGTAGAAGATGAATTTCTGGCTCAACAGGAGTTGAGCTGGCTTATCAAAACCCACAGCCAGATGGAGATTGTTGGCTGTTTTGAGGATGGTCTGGACGTGCTGAAATTTTTACAGCATAACCGGGTCGACGCGATATTCCTCGATATTAATATTCCGTCGCTGGACGGCGTCCTGCTGGCGCAAAATATCAATCAGTTCGCCCACAAGCCGTTTATTGTGTTTGTCACCGCGTGGAAAGAGCATGCCGTGGAGGCCTTCGAGCTTGAGGCGTTTGACTATATTCTAAAGCCGTACCAGGAGTCGCGTATTATCAGCATGCTGCATAAGCTGGAAGCCGCGTGGCAGCAGCAGTCCTTACCCGCCAGTGCCAGCCCGGCAGCGCGGGAAAACGACACGATTAATCTGGTGAAGGACGAACGGATCATCGTCACGCCTGTCGACGATATTTACTATGCCGAAGCGCATGAAAAAATGACATTTGTCTATACGCGGCGTGAATCCTACGTCATGGCGATGAACATCACCGAATTCTGCAATAAACTCCCGGCCGCCCACTTCTTCCGCTGCCACCGCTCGTTCTGCGTCAACCTGAACAAGATCCGCGAAATCGAACCCTGGTTTAACAACACCTATATATTGCGGCTGAAGGATCTGGATTTTCAGGTGCCGGTAAGCCGCAGCAGAGTGAAAGAGTTCCGCCAGCTCATGCACCTGTAGCACGTTCCCTCTCCCGCAGGAGAGGGAAATGAGCGTCAGAGGATCTGACCAAGAACCTGACGCAGATGCGCGCCGGATCCCAGTAAGCCTGGGTTGTCGTGGACAATCAGGTAAACAGGAATGTCCTGGACATAGCTCCTGAAGCGGCCTTTGTCTTCGAAGCCGCCACGGAAGCCGGAGGCGGTAAAGAAATCGAGGAAGCGCGGCACGATCCCGCCCGCAATATAGACCCCGCCAAAGGTGCCAAGGTTCAGCGCCAGGTTGCCGCCAAAACGCCCCATGATGACGCAGAACAGCGACAAAGCACGGCGGCAGTCAATACAGCTGTCGGCCAGCGCGCGTTCGGTCACATCTTTCGGTTGCAGATTTTCCGGCAGACGACCGTCTGATTTGACAATCGCCCGATACAGGTTCACCAGACCCGGACCAGAAAGCACCCGCTCGGCCGACACGTGACCAATCTCGGCGCGTAGCTCCTCAAGAATAATGCCCTCTTCTTCGCTGTTCGGCGCAAAATCCACGTGACCGCCCTCGCCCGGCAGGCTGACCCAGCGTTTGTCGACGTGGACCAGGTGCGCCACCCCCAGACCGGTTCCCGCGCCGTAAACGGCAATCGGTTTGCCTTCAACCGGGGCCGTACCGCCGAACTGAATCAGATGCTCTGGTTTAAGCATTGGGATAGCCATGGAAACCGCAGTGAAGTCGTTGATAATTTCAAGGTGCGAGAAGCCGAGGTTTTTCCGCATTTCGGCAATTGAGAAGGCCCACGTGTGGTTGGTCATCGCCACCCAGTCGCCGGTAATCGGACAGGCGATGGCGATACAACCGTCTTCAACGCTCACTTTATGCTCTTCCAGATAGACGCGAACCACCGCTTCCAGGCTTGGGTAATCCAGCCCTGAATAGGTTTTCGCCTGAGAAATTTCACCGCTGTTCACATCGCACAGGGCAAGGCGCGCGTTGGTGCCGCCTACATCACCTACCAAAGCATACTTTGTCATTCTTCTACTGCTCCGCTAAAGTCAGAATAAATCTTTGGGACACTGTAAATTCAAGGCGTGATAACAACAACGACCAGAAGGTGACTGCCCATGGATTATCGATCTTCGTCACATAATAACTTTACCGTTTCAGCACCTTTTGCACTATTGCCACAATGCTGATTGTGCAAAGTAACGTTAAGCCGTTTTGTACAAGGAAATCATCATGCTCCATCCGCGAGCCAGAACCATGCTGTTATTGGCTGTCCCGGCGCTGATTATTGGCGTGGCGTCGAGCCTGGTGCTCATCGTCGTCATGAAAGTGGCGGCGGTGCTGCAAACGATTTTATGGACCGCGCTTCCGGTAAAACTCGGCATCAGCAGTGACTCGCCGGGCTGGATCATGGTGATGCTGACCCTGACCGGGATTGCCGTAGGGCTGGTGATCCGCTATAGCCCGGGCCATGCCGGGCCGGACCCGGCACTGGAACCCTTGATTGGCGCGCCTGTCTCCCCCTCGGCTCTGCCGGGGCTTATCATCGCGCTGATAATCGGTCTTGCGGGCGGCGTAAGCCTCGGGCCTGAACATCCCATTATGGCGGTGAATATCGCGCTGGCGGTCTTTCTGGGGGCGCGTCTTTTCCCGCGCGTTGGCGCGCTGGACTGGACGATCCTGGCCTCCGCTGGCACCATCGGGGCGCTGTTTGGCACTCCGGTCGCGGCTGCGCTCATTTTTTCGCAAACGCTCAGCAGTGATCATGAGGTGCCGCTTTGGGATAAACTCTTCGCGCCGCTAATGGCCGCCGCTGCGGGAGCCCTCACCACCAGCCTGTTTTTCCATCCCCATTTTTCACTCTCCATTCCCCACTACGGCCAGATGCAACTCACCGATATTTTCAGCGGCGCCGTCGTCGTCGCGATCGCCATTGCGTTGGGGATGGTCGCGGTGTGGTGTCTTCCTCGCCTGCATCGCCTGATGCACAGGCTGAAGCATCCGGTGCTGATTCTGGGCATGGGGGGTTTTATTCTGGGCGTTTTAGGCGCTATCGGCGGGACGGTTACGCTGTTTAAGGGTCTGGACGAGATGCAGCAGCTGGCCTTCAGCCAGGTCTTCAGCGTCTCAGATTATCTGCTGTTCGCGCTGGTGAAACTGGCGGCGCTGGTGGTCGCGGCGGCCTGTGGTTTCCGGGGAGGTCGTATCTTCCCGGCGGTATTTGTTGGCGTCGCGCTGGGGCTGATGCTGCATGAGCACGTTGACGCTGTCCCTGCGGCGATTACCGTCTCCTGCTCCATTCTGGGGCTGGTACTGGTGGTCACGCGCGATGCGTGGCTGAGCCTGTTTATGGCGGCCGTTGTCGTGCCGGATACCACGCTTCTGCCGCTGCTCTGTATCGTGATGTTGCCCGCCTGGCTCCTGCTGGCGGGCAAACCGATGCTGATGGCATGGCGAAACGACAGGTAATCAGGCGTTATTGCGCGCCTCCAGCGCTTTGGTCAGCGCGCTCAGCAGCGGCGGAATATCGGCTTTCGGCAGCATGACCTCGATCAGCGAAAGCCGCTCATGGTGTGCCACTTTATCCAGCACCTCCGCCAGCGCTTCCGCTTCGCTGACGCGCCAGCACTCTGCCTGAGGCGCCAGGCTCAGCGCCTGCGGTATCTGCGTCCAGTTCCAGAGGGCAATATCGTTATAGCGCTGCTCCGGCCCGTGGATGGCCCTTTCCACCGTGTATCCTTCGTTGTTAAGCACCAGAATAATCGGGCGCTGCTTGTCGCGCAGCATGGATCCCAGCTCCTGAATGGTCAACTGCGCGGCGCCGTCGCCCGTCAGGACAATCACGCGTCGGTTCGGACACGCCGTTTGCGCGCCAAACGCCGCCGCCAGCGTGTAGCCAATCGATCCCCACAGCGGCTGGACGATAAAGTTCACGTCCGCCGGTAAACGCAGATCGATAGCGCCGAAAGCAGACGTCCCCTGGTCAGCCAGAATAATGTCTCCGGGGCGAATAAACGTTTGCAGGGTACGCCAGAAGCTCTCCTGAGTCAGCGCCCCTTCAATAGTCGGGAACGAAAAGCTGCTGTGATCCGATGGCGCTCGCGTATCACGAACATAGGTTTTACACAGCGCTGTCAGCGTTTCAATGGCCTCCCTCATCGGGATACCCGTAAACCAGACGTCGCCGACGCGGGACGCGTGAGGCTGAACCTCTATCGTCTGGTCTGGCGTAAGCTGGTGGGTAAATCCGGCAGTGAGCGTATCGGTAAAGCGCGTGCCAATGCACAGCACCGTATCAGCACCCTCGATGGCCTCTTTGACCGGCGCGGCGCTCGCCGATCCGCTGTAGGTGCCGTAAAAACCGCTCTGTCGTTCGTCAAAAATTCCCTTGCCCATCAGCATGGTGGCGTGTGCCATCGGCACCTCTTTCACCCACGTCTGAAGGGCCGCGCGCAGACCGTGGCGGAGTACCAGGAAGTCCGCTAACAGCGCGGTGCGTTTGCTCGTAGACAAGCGCTTTTCGGCAGCCTCACGGAACGCCTGCAAGCAGGCTGAATCGGCCGGTGCGGGGTTAACAGTGAGAGCGCTTACAGGAGGTGTAGCGGCTTTTTTCGCCACATCGGCGGGCAGCATCAGATAGCCCGGACGGCGCTCCCGCAGCATGGTGGTCAGGACTCTGTCAATTTCATAGCAGGCGTTTTGTTCCGTAAGCACCGCCTGCGCAACGGTGATGGGTTCGCTCATATGATAGAAGTGGCGGAACTCGCCGTCGCCCAACGTATGGTGCAGTAACTCTCCTCGCTGCTGCGCCGCCATACCCGGGGCCCCTACAATATGGAGGACGGGAACATGTTCGGCAAAGCTGCCCGCCACACCGTTCATGGCGCTTAACTCCCCAACGCCGAATGTCGTCAGGAGTGCGGCAAAGCCCTTACAGCGGGCATAGCCGTCTGCGGCGTAAGACGCGTTCAGTTCGTTGGCACAGCCCACCCAGCAGATGTCCGGGCTGTCTATCACGTGATCGAGAAATTGCAGGTTATAGTCGCCCGGCACGCCAAACAGATGATCGGCACCACAATCTGTTAGTCGGTCCAGCAGGTAATCGGCGACGCAATAGGGGGTACGCATATTATAAGTGTCCTTCTGACGTTGACCTCACTCTGAGTATTAAATAAGCGTGAAGCGTGTCCAGAATTGACGACAATCAGGGGCTGGAAAGAATGCTTTACGAAAAAAGCTGCGCTATGCTCATTTTCTTCAGATTAGTGTAAACGTATACACGGATGTTTCTTTCCAGCGCCAGAGGTCTCACAAATGGGTTATCAGCCTGACAAAAATCGTTATCAGACAATGCAATATCGCCGCTGTGGGCAAAGCGGTCTTAAGCTTCCCGCCATCTCGCTGGGGTTGTGGCATAATTTTGGCGACGCGACGTTGCTCGAAAACAGCCGTCAACTTTTACAGCGTGCTTTCAATTTGGGTATTACGCATTTTGACCTTGCCAATAATTACGGCCCGCCTCCTGGTTCGGCCGAACGTAATTTTGGGCGCATTTTGCAGGAGGATTTCCTGCCCTGGCGCGATGAGCTGATCATCTCCACTAAAGCGGGCTACACCATGTGGGACGGGCCTTACGGTGACTGGGGCTCGCGTAAATATCTGATCGCAAGCCTGGACCAGAGCCTCAAGCGTATGGGGCTGGAGTATGTCGATATCTTCTATCACCACCGCCCGGATCCACACACGCCGCTACGTGAAACCATGAAAGCGCTTGACCATGTGGTGCGTCAGGGCAAAGCGCTGTACATCGGTCTGTCCAACTACCCGGCAGAAATGGCACGGCAGGCGATTGAAATACTGGAGGATCTGGGCACGCCATGTTTGATCCACCAGCCGAAGTACTCCATGTTTGAACGTGCGCCTGAAGAGGGGTTGCTGGACGTGTTGCAGCAAAAAGGGGTGGGATGTATCCCCTTCTCTCCACTGGCGGGCGGACAGTTGACCGATCGCTATCTGAACGGCATCCCAGCGGATTCTCGCGCAGCAAGCGGCAGTAAGTTCCTTAATCCGGAACAGATCACCGACAAAAAGCTGGAAAAGGTACGTAAGCTGAATGCGCTGGCGGAAAAACGGGGGCAAAAGCTGTCGCAAATGGCACTGGCCTGGATCCTGCGCCACGATGCGGTGACATCCGTGCTCATCGGCGCAAGCAAGACCGGACAAATTGATGATGCAGCAGGCGTGCTTGAAAATTGTCGGTTCACGGCAGAAGAGCTCAAGACGATAGATACGATCCTGTCCAGTTCAGATTAAAAACACTTTTAGCAAAAAGTGCTCTCGTTCATGATTTAGGAGTTGAGGCGATGAAACGAATGTTTACCAACTCGTAAAATTGCGTTAACAGGTCGCACAGCGGCCCCGATCGTGAAGGAGAAGAGTATGTTCAGGTCACTGATTCTTGCAGCGGTATTACTGGCTTCGGCCCCGCTGGTCGCCAATGCGGGCGAAATCACCCTGTTGCCATCGATTAAATTACAAATTGGCGATCGTGATGACTACGGCAGATACTGGGACGGTGGCTACTGGCGCGACCGTGACTACTGGCATCGCCATTATGAATGGCGTCAAAACCGCTGGTGGAAACACGATAACGGCTATCACCGTGGCTGGGATAAGCGTAAGGCTTACGAACGCGGCTACCGCGAAGGCTGGAAAGATCGTGACGACCGCCGTGGCGGCTGGGGTCACGGAAAAGGCAGAGGCCACGGTCACGGCCATCACCATTAACAACAAAAAGGAGCCTTCCGGCTCCTTTTTCTTTTACAGGCCTGCGGCTGTGCCTATCAGCAACCACAAGTTTAACGCCACCACCACGACCACAATGGCCCACCCGGCGCGTTTCACCCACGTCGAATTCACCAGATCGCCCATCAGTGATTTGTTGCTGGTGAAGATCAGCAGCGGCACCAGCGCCAGCGCAATCCCGAAACTCAGCAGCACCTGACTCATCACCAGAATGCGGGTCGGATCCAGCCCCATCAGGATCACAACAAAGGAAGGCAGCATCGTGACCGAGCGGCGAACCCACAGCGGAATATGGAAACGTACGAACCCCTGCATCACCACCTGCCCGGCCAGTGTCCCCACAACCGTAGATGAAAGGCCCGCAGCAACCAGGCTTAAACCAAAAATAGTGGCAGCGGCATGACTCAGCAACGGCTCCAGCGTCAGGTAAGCCTGGTCAAGATCGGCAACCCCGGTATGCCCGTTAAAGTGGAACGCGGCGGCGGCGGTGGCCATCATCGCCAGATTCACAAATCCGGCAATGGTCATCGCGATAGCCACATCCCATTTCGAGGCGGAGTAGCGCTCTTTACTCGTCCCGCCATGCAGATTCTGGGTTAATGAAGAGTGTAGATAAATGACGTGCGGCATAATGGTCGCCCCCAGCACCCCGGCAGCCAGAAAAACGGCTTCAGAAGTGGGTAACGACGGGATCACCATCCCTTTCGTCAGCTGCGCCAGATTCGGCTGGGAGAAAATCAGCTCAACAATATAGGCGGCAGCGACGAACAGCAGCAGGCCGCCGATGACTTTCTCCAGCGGTTTTTGCCCCCGCCGCTGGAGCATCAGAATCAGGAAAGTGGCGATACCGGTCAGCACGGCCCCCTGAAGCAGAGAGACGCCCAGAATAAGCTTAAAGCCGATCGCCGCCCCGATAAACTCGGCGAGATCGGTGGCCATGGCGATAATTTCCGCCTGAACCCAGTAAAACCAAACTGCCGGACGTGGATAATGATCGCGGATTTGCTCCGCCAGGTTTTTTCCGGTAGCAATACCCAGCTTCGCGGAGAGCATCTGAATCAGCATCGCCATCAGATTGGCCCAGACCACAACCCACAGCAGTTTATAGCCGAAGCTGGCCCCGGCCTGAATGTTGGTCGCAAAATTACCCGGATCGATGTAGCCAATCGCGGCAATGAATGCCGGTCCCATTAATGCGAGCCGCAGCTTGCGTGCCGCTCTGCCGCTGCTACTCTCTACGCGACTATTCGTCATTTCTGCCTCTGGAAATATAGCCTTTGCTATGTTTTATGCTATCAAAATGAGAATGATTATCAAGTTCATTTGAAATGGTTAACATGATTTCTCTGATAGCCAGGAACGATAGACAGACAGGTGGAGCAAGGTCACAGAATGTGAAAATGCGCAGACATTTGTGAAGCGTAGCACACAAACTTAACTTTTCACTCATTTACCTAACATAACAAAAATGTATTGTTGATCACTATTTTTGAGACTCGTCACAGGATGTAACTATAGTGTGGGCTTGATCTCGTTTTCTTTGTGCTTGTTACATAGAATGTGCACGGAAATTAAACCTGCCTCATATTTGGAGCAAATATGGACCGCGTCCTTCATTTTGTCCTGGCACTTGTTGTCGTTACTGCACTTGCATTGCTGGTCAGCACAGACCGCAAAAAAATTCGTATTCGCTATGTTGTCCAGCTGCTGGTCATTGAAGTTTTACTTGCGTGGTTCTTCCTGAACTCCAACGTAGGCCTCGGCTTCGTGAAAGGCTTCTCCGAAATGTTCGAAAAACTGCTCGGATTTGCCAACGAAGGGACAAACTTCGTCTTTGGCAGCATGAACGATCAGGGTCTGGCCTTCTTCTTCCTGAAGGTACTCTGCCCTATCGTCTTCATCTCTGCCCTGATCGGTATCCTTCAGCACATCCGCGTTCTTCCGGTGGTTATCCGTGCGATCGGCTTCCTGTTATCGAAAGTTAACGGCATGGGTAAACTGGAATCCTTTAACGCAGTCAGCTCACTGATCCTCGGTCAGTCTGAGAACTTCATTGCGTATAAAGATATCCTCGGCAAGATGTCCCGTAACCGCATGTACACCATGGCGGCAACCGCAATGTCTACCGTTTCCATGTCTATCGTGGGCGCGTATATGACCATGCTGGAACCAAAATACGTGGTTGCGGCCCTGGTTCTGAACATGTTCAGCACCTTTATCGTGCTTTCGCTGATTAACCCGTACCGCGTGGATGCCAGCGAAGAGAACATTCAGATGTCTAACCTGCACGAGGGGCAGAGCTTCTTCGAAATGCTGGGTGAATACATTCTGGCGGGTTTCAAGGTTGCAATTATCGTTGCCGCGATGCTGATTGGCTTTATCGCGCTGATCGCTGCGCTGAACGCCCTGTTTGCGGCCGTACTCGGTATCTCCTTCCAGGGTATTCTGGGCTATATCTTCTACCCGGTTGCCTGGGTGATGGGCGTGCCCGCTCACGAAGCGTTGCAGGTGGGCAGTATCATGGCAACGAAACTGGTATCCAACGAATTCGTGGCGATGATGGATCTCCAGAAGATTGCCAGCACACTCTCCCCACGTGCGGAAGGGATCCTGTCCGTCTTCCTGGTCTCCTTCGCGAACTTCTCTTCCATCGGTATCATCGCTGGCGCGATTAAAGGCCTGAACGAAGAGCAGGGTAACGTGGTTTCTCGCTTTGGCCTGAAGCTGGTTTACGGTTCAACGCTGGTGAGCGTCCTGTCTGCCTCTATTGCAGCACTGGTTCTGTAATTCATACCGCGTAATAAAAACCGGGAGTCCTCGCTCCCGGTTTTTTTATGCTTCCAGCGCCGCCAGAGGCTGGGGTTTACCAATCAAATAGCCCTGCAAATAATCTACGCCAAATCGCAACAACATCTCGCGTTGTTCAGCCGTTTCCACATATTCAGCCACCACACACAGCGATTTCGTTTTTGCCATGTTGCAAATGGACTGCACGATCATCGCATCCATGCTGTCGGTGCAGATATCTTTCACGAAGCAACCATCGATCTTAATGATATCGGCCTCCAGCCGCTTCAGGCGCTCAAAGTTGGCATAGCCGGTACCAAAGTCGTCTATGGCAATGCGGAAGCCGTAATCACGCAGCTGCTGGATATTTTTGATGCTGCTTCCCGAGTCTGAGAAAGCCTGTTCCTCGGTGATCTCAATGATGATATTTTGCGGCGCAATGGCGTAGCGTTCAAAAAGCGCGATGATCTCAGCCGCAATCTCATTTTGCATCAGCGTCAGCGGCATCAGATTAACGGAGAAGCGCGTTCCTGCACGTCCGGACGGATGGCTGCGCATCCACATCAGCAATTTTTCCAACACGTTCAGGTCAAACCGGTGGCTCAGGTTGAACTGAGCAATCAGCGGAATAAAGCGGTCAGGGGTGATGATCTCGCCATCGCTTTCCAGCCTGGAGAGGATTTCAAAGTACCCTTCTCCGCGCGCGTTGTGAATTGGCTGGGCGTAAAGGTGAAGACCGCCGATATCAAGGGCGCGTTTTATGCGGGCCAGCATTAGCACCCTGTCCGTCGTCTGACCAGAGACATCATCCAGACTGTTGGTTAACGCCAGAACGTTATGCCCGCCACAGGATTGCTCGGACAGCCAGCTCAGCTGACCCAGCGTGTGGTGCAGGCTTTCCCCATCCGGCACTTCGCCCCAGGAGGCGCCAAACTCAATGTCGAGCTCAGTCTTGTTCCAGACAATCTTACGGCTGTTCAGATGATCAACCATATATTGCAGACGTTCAGCCGTGCCCGGACCCAACAAGACCACCACCAGCTCACTGCCTGGCAACTGAAAGAGCTTCTCGTCTTTTTGCAATAACGGTTGCAGCGACGCGGTGATCATCTTTTTACAGTGTACACGCATGAGGATGCCGTAATGACGGCTCAGAAATTCCAGATTATCCAGGCGCAGGCAGCAGATTTTGGCTTCGGGATGGTGCTGTAAAAACACTTCCAGCGCACGAATGTTAGGCAGACCGGTGAGCGGATCGGTAAGCGCCCTCTCCTGCCACCCCTGTTTCAGCCATTCACTTTTCTGATAGATCCGCGACATGTAAAGCAGGCAGATGGCGAAAGAGATCAGTACCGACAAGATAAAGGAGAGCGAGTGGCCCGATTCAACGCCATTAAGAAAATTATAATTGTAGGTCAACAGCATGAGCGCCGAGGCCGCCCAGAGTAAAGAGATGAGCGCATAGCTCAGACGACCAATCCCCAGGGTAAAAAGAATAAAAACGATTGGCATCAAATAACCAGCAATAAACTGTGACTCGAAAGGCGCGCACAAAATAGCGATCATCGAGACCAACAGCATCAGCCACACAACGATAAATAACACTTTTTTGTGACAAAAGAGGGGCTTCACGCTTCGCCGCCAGAATGTTCGGGCATACCGGGGATTAATTATCATTCTTAACGGGTAGTAGAACATCATGGTGAAAATCAGGGCGGCACAAATCAGGCTTTGAATATCGATAACGTTATAAATTGCAGAGCCTTCGCCGAAATAGGAGGAGATTGTCACCGGAAAATCAAATAAATATCCCGCCAGATACATCGATAATTTGATGCCTACAGGAACCACAAATCCGAGCCAGAAAATACGTATACCGATGTACTTATTCGGGATGCTGTGTCGCCAGCGTTTGCCCAGCATCAGACGGATGACGCCACAGGCAGCGAAGACGGCAAACGTCTGACAAATTAATAACACGGAAGATTGTAGTAATGCTAAATCAAAGTAATAAATGTTAGTAACACTAAATCCAATCAGTAAAGGAATGATTGCCCGACGTCCAAATAACAATACGATGGCGAGCATGGCGCTTAAGGGCAACCACGCTAAATAAACATCATTTTCGTTGACGATAGCGCGCGGGGAGATATAACGGGAAAAGGGGATCGTAATCAGGCTTAACGCCAGGACAATCATAAATATTTTTACATTATTGTAAATTTTTCTATTCATTAATCCGTGTGATCTATTTAACCATCGTCTTATTGACCGGATGGATAATAGGTTTATTAATTGCACGAATCAAGTTCAGGTCTATTTATAGACTTGTTTATTGATTTGGATTGAGGTGATGTATAGAAAACGACATTGCTGGCAACAAAAAGAGTCTAAACATTTTACAAGATATAAAAAAACCCCCGTCTTGCGACGAGGGTTTAAATTTTGGTGGAGCTAAGCGGGATCGAACCGCTGACCTCTTGCATGCCATGCAAGCGCTCTTCCAGCTGAGCTATAGCCCCACATGTTACTTTACCTACCGCACTCTGTTGGGTTCAGAGTTTGGTGGAGCTAAGCGGGATCGAACCGCTGACCTCCTGCATGCCATGCAGGCGCTCTCCCAGCTGAGCTATAGCCCCGTCGTAAAGCTGTCATGTTGACGGGCGGCATAATATGAATTCCGCCGCAGAGTGTCAACGGCAAATTCCACCTCCGCCTTTCAACCGCCGAAAAATCATGCAAATGAATCACTTTGCGAGCCTGCTCGCAGCCAGGAGTTAAGCTTGTCACGTTTTCACGTAAAACGGTGCTATAAAATGAACCACTAATTAACCCCACAGATATTCAGGAAATTGTATGATCAAGGAACGAATGACGCCAGAAGAGTTAGCCCTGCTGACTGGCTATAGCCGACAGACCATCAATAAATGGGTACGCAAAGAGGGTTGGATTACATCGCCAAAGCCAGGCGTTCAGGGTGGCAAGGCGCGTCTGGTACACGTCAATGAAAAAGTGCGCGACTTTATTCGCAGCGCGCGCAGGGCAACAGAGACGCCGGAACTGCCAGATACGTACCACGAGGGCTCGCTTCATGCCCTGCTCCTGACGCTGGCGAATGAAATGACGCCGGAAGAGCAAAAGCAGATGACATCGCTGTTACTGCGGGAAGGGATTACCGGCTTGTTACAACGTTTAGGGATTCGCGACCAACGCTGATATGAAAAGATTACGCAGCAAAATGACCACGGAAGAGCTGGCGGACAGTCTGGGCGTAGCCCGACAAACCGTTAATCGCTGGATACGACAGAAGGGATGGAAAACGGAAGGTATCAACGGTGTAAAAGGCGGAAGAGCGAGGGTGATATGTATTGATGCGCACGTTAAGGAGCACATCATTAGCCTTCCTGCCATTCGTAACCGTCGGGCTGTTTACCATGTGGCGGAAAGCCCTTCCCATTACGGCGTGGCAACCTCATCCAGCCTGCTTCCACAAATTATCGACTCGCTGGAAAACATGACGACTGTCGAACAGGAACGTTTGCACAAGTTGCTCGCTCGTGAAGGGTTGCAGGGTTTTCTCACGCGTCTTGGTATTGCTGAATAACAGGCATAAAAAAACGGCAGGTTACCCTGCCGTTTTTTGTATTACACGAGCATTACTGCTGGCTTTCGCGCTCAGCAATAAAGTCCAGCGCTTTGTTGATACGCGCAACGCTACGTGATTTGCCGATGGCATGAACGGTCACGTCCAGCGCCGGAGACTGGCCTGCCCCCGTCACCGCAACGCGCAGCGGCATACCGACTTTACCCATGCCAATTTCCAGCTCATCAGCGGTAGCCTGAATCGCGTGGTGAACATTTTCCGCAGTCCATTCGGTAATGGCTTCGAGTTTGTCACGCACCACTTCCAGCGGCTGACGCGCAACCGGACGCAGGTGTTTCTTGGCCGCGTCGGCGTCGAACGCGTCAAACTCTTCATAGAAGTAACGGCAGCTTTCAGCAATTTCTTTCAGCGTTTTGCAACGCTCGCCAAGCAGCTTCACCAGATCCGCCAGTTCAGGGCCCGTACGGGTATCGATGTTTGCCTGTTCAATGTGCCATTGCAGATAAGTCGCTACATATTCTGGCTGCATGGTATTGATGTAGTGATGGTTCAGCCACAGCAGTTTGTCAGTGTTGAACGCGCTGGCTGATTTGCTCACCGAGTTCAGAGAGAACAGCTCGATCATCTCTTCGCGGCTGAAGATCTCCTGGTCACCATGAGCCCAGCCCAGACGCACCAGGTAGTTCAGCAGCGCTTCCGGCAGATAGCCGTCATCACGGTACTGCATCACACTCACCGCGCCATGACGTTTGGACAGCTTTTTACCGTCGTCACCGTTGATCATTGATACGTGCGCATATACCGGTACAGGCGCGTTCAACGCTTTCAGAATGTTGATCTGACGCGGGGTGTTATTGATATGGTCTTCACCACGGATCACGTGAGTGATTTCCATATCCCAGTCGTCCACAACTACGCAGAAGTTATAGGTTGGCGATCCGTCAGTACGACGAATGATGAGGTCATCCAGCTCCTGGTTGCTGAATTCGATCGGGCCACGGATCTGGTCATCAAAGATAACAGAGCCATCCTGCGGGTTAGCAAAACGCACTACGCAAGGCTCATCAGCAGCATGCTCGCTGTGGTCATGGCGGCAGCGACCGTCATAACGCGGTTTTTCGCCTTTTGCCATTTGCTCTTCGCGCAGCGCATCCAGACGCTCCCTGGAGCAGTAACACTTATAGGCCGTGCCTGCCACCAGCATCTCGTCAATTACGGCGTTATAGCGGTCAAAACGTTTGGTCTGGAAGTATGGGCCTTCGTCCCACGCCAGATTCAGCCAGTTCATCCCATCCATAATGGCTTCAATTGCTTCCGGCGTTGAGCGCTCCAGATCGGTGTCTTCAATACGCAGCACAAACTCACCGTTGTTGTGACGTGCGAAAAGCCAGGAGTAGAGAGCGGTACGTGCACCACCGACATGCAGATAGCCTGTCGGGCTCGGCGCGAAGCGAGTTTTGATTTTCATGAAATGGCCTTACGTTATAAAGATGCCGGTAATCGGCAAATTCCGGGAAGAAAACAATGGGCAATATTCTATCACTGTGGGCCGATTCCTCAATGTCGATCACTTTATCCGGTTCGAGATTGCTGTTTTTGTTTATAAATCATGCGCCACAGTCCGTTTTGCGATCGTTTTGACTAATTTTACGACGAACGAATAAAAACTTTAGAAAATGCGTTGACTCATTTTCAACTCTCCCTATAATGCGACTCCACACAGCGGGGGTGATTAGCTCAGTTGGTAGAGCATCTCCTTTACACGGAGGGGGTCGGCGGTTCGAGCCCGTCATCACCCACCATCTACTTCGGTAGACTCGCAGTGTAGATAAGAATTGAGATTGGGCGATTAGCTCAGTTGGTAGAGCATCTCCTTTACACGGAGGGGGTCGGCGGTTCGAGCCCGTCATCGCCCACCATTCTCACCTTATCGCAGCAGTTCCGAAATGGGCGATTAGCTCAGTTGGTAGAGCATCTCCTTTACACGGAGGGGGTCGGCGGTTCGAGCCCGTCATCGCCCACCATTTCGGGTCGTTAGCTCAGTTGGTAGAGCAGTTGACTTTTAATCAATTGGTCGCAGGTTCGAATCCTGCACGACCCACCAATGTAAAAAAGCGCCCTAAAGGCGCTTTTTTGCTATCTGCGACATAGCACATCCCCATTGCAGCCAGACCGCTTGTTTTACTCAAGCTCACGCCTTCTTTGCCGATACCTCTATTTTATGGCGAAAAGGATCTCAATATGACAACTCTTAAGCCCGTTTCTCTGTCGGCGATGGAAATCGGCAGCGTAGATAACAGCTCCGGCGGAAACGACATTGCTTCTCAAATCACCCGTCTGACCAAACAGATAACGAAAGTCACTCAGCAGCTCAAAGAAGTGGCCATGGGTGATGCCACAGCAGAAGAAAAGCAAAAGCAGCAAGAATTACTCGAATCTCAGCTGGCTATGTTGCAGGCACAGCTGGCGCAATTGCAGCGTCAGCAGGCCGAAGAGGCGATGCCAAAGCAGGAAAAAGGTGAGGCAGTCGCGGAAGGCATCAATAAGCCCTCCGCAGAACATCAGATTAATATCTACGTCTGATTATTGGTTTCGTTAAAAAGTGGATCGCGTGTGCGGGCCTCCATCAAACGTTCGGCCTGCATACGCACCACATCCCAGCAGGCATGCGCCGCGCCGGAAAGAGACCTGTTTTTACGGCGTACCAGCATCAGCTGGCGTTCGACACAGGGTACGAAACGCTTCACCGTTAAACGACTCCCCTGCGGCAGTGGCAGCGCCAGCGCCGGCAGAACGCTGATGCCAATCCCCGCTTCGACCATGGGGAACAGCGTGGCAGGATGCCCGATCTCCTGCACAATGGTTGCCTTAACACCCTGCGCGGTCAGTGCGGCATCTATCAGCGGGCGGCTGCCTGATGCATAATCCTGTAACACCAGGTTTGCCCCCTGCAAGGCCTGCCAGGCCACCTGCGGCAGCGATGCCAGAGGATCATCATCGCGGCAGAGCAATAAAAAGGGCTCCGAGAGTACCACTTCACATTCCAGGTCGCTTACCGCTCCGGGATCAATAACGATGCCAAAATCCACATCCCCCTGACGGATACTCTCAAGTACCCACTGCTGCGGCCTGTCATGCAAAACAAAATCAATATCCGGATAGCGGTGATTACTTTCAGCGATGCACTGGGGAATAAGATGCGCCGAAATCGTCTGGCTCGCCGCCACTCTCACGGTGCCGGAAAGCTGTTGGCCGAGCCGGCCGACATCCCTGAGCGTACTGTTCAGTTCATCCAGCAGCCTCTCCAGACGCATTGCCAGCTGCTGTCCCGCTTCGGTGAGCACCACTTCTCGCGTCGTGCGGTCGAGCAGCTTCACGCCCGTTTGCGTTTCAAGCTCCTTAACGCTATGGCTCACCGCCGACTGGCTGAGGCCAATGATCTCCCCTGCCCGGCTAAAGCTGCGGGCCTGCGCGACGGTGACGAAAACGCGAAGCTGACGTAACGAATAATTCATCTGTTTAATTCATGAATGGATGCAATAAATCAATTTTATTTCTCAAAGGGAAGAAAGCACAATAGCGGCATCTGTTTTCAGGAGTGATTATGAAACTTTTTCGTATCCTTGATCCGTTTACGCTGACCCTGATTGGTGTCGTCTTGCTGGCCTCGTTCTTCCCGGCGCGGGGCAGTTTCGTTCCGGTTATTGAAGGACTGACCACGGCAGCCATTGCCCTGCTGTTCTTTATGCATGGCGCCAAACTCTCCCGGGAAGCCATTATTGCAGGCGGTAGCCACTGGCGACTGCATCTGTGGGTAATGTGCAGCACTTTTATCCTCTTCCCGGTTCTGGGCGTGCTGTTCGCCTGGTGGGCGCCGGTGAATGTCGATCCGGCGCTGTATACCGGTTTCCTTTATCTGTGCATTTTGCCGGCCACCGTGCAGTCTGCAATTGCCTTTACCTCGCTGGCGGGCGGTAACGTCGCGGCGGCGGTTTGTTCTGCTTCCGCTTCCAGCCTGCTCGGGATCTTTGTTTCACCGCTGCTGGTCGGTCTGCTAATGAACATGCACGGGGCGGAAGGCAATCTGGAGCAGGTGGGTAAAATTTGTCTGCAACTGCTGCTGCCGTTTGTGCTCGGACACTTATCCCGTCCCTGGATTGGGGAGTTTGTGGCGAAACATAAAAAATGGATCGGGAAAACGGACCAAAGCTCCATTCTGCTGGTGGTTTACACGGCCTTCAGCGAAGCCGTGGTGAACGGCATCTGGCACAGGGTGGGTGCTGGATCGCTGCTGTTTATTGTGGTGGTAAGCATCGTTCTGCTGGCCATTGTCATCGCGGTTAACGTCTTTGTGGCCCGCAAATGCGGCTTCAATAAGGCCGATGAAATCACCATTGTATTTTGCGGATCGAAAAAGAGCCTGGCCAACGGGATCCCAATGGCCAATATTCTTTTCCCGACGTCTGTCATTGGGATGATGGTGTTGCCGCTGATGATTTTCCATCAGATCCAGCTGATGGTGTGTGCGGTACTGGCGCGGCGTTACAAGGCGCAGACGGAAAAGCTGGCGCAGGAAGAGACCCACGCCGCGAAAGTTTAAGGACGTTTCAGGGGCTGAACCAGCTGGGTCAGCCCCTCTGTTTTGATCAGTAACGTGATAGCCATCAGCTCGCCCAGACGCCCGGCGGGGAACTCATCCTTACGGGCAAACCACAGCAGATACTCTTCCGGTAAATTAATCAGCCTGCGACCCTTATATTTACCGAACGGCATCTCCGTATTGGCGATCTCAACGAGCTGCTCTTTTTCCACGTCACTCTCCTAACAGGCGCATCATTTCCGCTTCGTCGATTACCTCGATGCCAAGCTCCTGCGCTTTTGCCAGCTTCGAACCGGCCGCTTCCCCGGCAATCACCAGGTCGGTTTTCTTCGATACGCTGCCCGCCACTTTTGCCCCCAGCGCCACCAGGCGCGCTTTCGCGTCATCGCGTGAAAGCTGACTCAGGCTGCCGGTCAGCACCACCGTTTTACCGGCAAACGGACTGTCGATCTCTTCGGCATTAACCACTACCGGTGCGGGCCAGTGAATGCCCTGTTCCAGTAATTTACCGATCACTTCACGGTTGCTCTCTTCGGCGAAGAAGTTGAAAACGTGGGTGGCGACCACAATGCCGACATCAGGGACTTTCTGTAGCTCGTCGATGGTGGCTTTCTCCAGCGCGTCCAGCGTGCCGAAATACGCCGCCAGCCCTGCCGCCGTCGCCTCTCCGACTTCACGAATGCCGAGCGCGTAAAGGAAACGGGCAAAGGTGGTGTTTTTGGCCGCCTCGAGCGCGTTAACGATGTTCTGGGCAGATTTCGGTCCCATACGATCAAGACCGGTCAGCTTACCTGCCGTCAGGGTAAAGAGGTCCGCAGGCGTATGGACGTACTCTTTCTCAACTAACTGGTCGATAATCTTGTCACCCATTCCGTCCACGTCCATCGCCCGGCGGGAGACGAAGTGCTTCAGGGACTCTTTACGCTGCGCGCCGCAGATTAACCCGCCCGTACAGCGCGTTACCGCTTCACCTTCCACGCGCTCAACGTCAGAACCACATACCGGACAGTGGGCTGGAAACTCGATGGCACGGGTGTCGGCAGGACGTTCAGACTCCACAACGTTAACCACCTGTGGGATCACATCACCCGCGCGGCGAATCACCACTTTGTCACCAATTCGCAGCCCCAGACGCGCAATTTCATCGGCGTTATGCAGCGTGGCGTTACTTACCAGCACGCCAGCCACCTGCACAGGCTCCAGACGCGCCACTGGCGTAATGGCCCCCGTACGTCCGACCTGAAACTCCACGTCGCGAACGAAGGTCATCTGCTCTTGCGCCGGAAACTTAAAGGCCACCGCCCAGCGTGGCGCACGGGCCACAAATCCCAACTGTTCCTGCAACGCCAGCGAATTAACCTTGATCACCACGCCGTCAATATCAAACCCGAGCGTGGGACGATCCTCTTCAACCTTGTGATAGAACGCCAGCACCGCCTCCGGAGAGTCGCAGAGCTGCACGCGGTTGCTTACCGGTAATCCCCACTCTTTGAACTGCATTAAACGCCCCAGGTGGGTATCTGGCAGGTCACCGCCTTCCAGGATCCCGACGCCGTAGCAGAAGAAAGTAAGCGGTCGCTTCGCGGTGATACGCGGATCGAGCTGACGCAGCGAACCTGCCGCCGCGTTACGCGGGTTAGCAAACACTTTCCCGCCGGTACGGCGCGCTTCTTCGTTGATCTTCTCGAAGCCCGCCTGCGGAAGGAACACTTCCCCGCGCACTTCCAGCCGGGCGGGAATGTTATCGCCACGCAGTTTCAGCGGGATCGCACGAATAGTGCGCACATTGGTGGTGATGTCTTCCCCGGTAGTGCCGTCGCCGCGCGTTGCGGCACGCACCATCACGCCGTTCTCATAAAGAATACTGACGGCCAGACCATCCAGCTTTAGCTCGCAGCACCAGCTCAGATTGTCGACGCTCTTCAGGCGATCCTGCACGCGCTTGTTGAAAGCCAGAAAACTCTCTTCATCAAACACGTTATCCAGCGACAGCATCGGCACTTCGTGGCGCACCTGGCTGAAAGCGCCCAGCGGTTCCGCACCGACGCGCTGCGTTGGAGAATCGGGCGTAATCAGTTCGGGGTGCTGCGCTTCCAGCTCGCGCAGTTCACGCATCAGGCGGTCATACTCCGCATCCGGCACTTCCGGTGCGTCCATAACATGATAGAGATATTCATGATGGCGAAGCGTGGTTCGCAGTTCAGTAAGTTGTTGTTCGATTGAGTCCATATCGCACCATCAATGAGAAAAACCCCCGACAGGCGGGGGTTGAGGAGGAGTTAAGTTAACGCGACGATTACGCGTTCGCTTCCTTAACTTCGCGGATGCGGTCCTGATACTCGCGCAGTTTCTGCGGCGTCATCATTCGACGCTGATCGTCGAGCACCACACCGCCCACTTCGTCGGCGATGTGCTGAGCGGACTGTAGCATCAGCTTAAAGTTTTGCAGCTCGTCACCGTAGGACGGCACCTGCATAAAGATCGTAACGCCTGGTGTGACGAAATCACCGGTCATTTCCGGGTCAAACGTGCCTGGATTGACCATATTGGCCAGGCTGAACAGCGCCGGACCGCTGCCGTCAGGACTCAGGTGGCGATGGAAAATATTCATGTCGCCGAACTTGAAGCCTGCCTGTTGGATGCTGTTAAGCAGCACATCACCGTTCAGATGGGTGCCATGATGAGCAGCCACGTTCATAATGATCACCGCTTCTTTACGCTGCGGCTTTTCAACAACCGGTTCTGGCTCTGCAACCGGCTCTGGCTCAGCGCGCGGGGCGGGCTGTGGCGCAGGCGGTTCAGGCT
>NZ_QFRV01000411.1:0-813 GCF_004136805.1 Enterobacter cloacae complex sp. GF14B | reverse complement strand
GCGAAACGCGTTCGACACCACCTCGGCAATCGCGTCAGGCGAATTGACCTCCACGGCGTATTTGGTCACCGGGCTGAACATGGCGACGGTATCCATGCTCTGGTGCACCAGCTTCGCTTTATCTGCCCGCTTCACCGCCCCACCCAGCGCGACCACCGGGTCACCTTCGCTGTTGGCGGTGGCGATGCCGGTGATCAGGTTGGAGCAGCCCGGCCCGGAGGTGACCAGCGCGACTCCGGCCTTGCCGGTTAGCCGCCCTACCGCTGCCGCCATAAACGCCGCGTTCGCCTCGTGACGCACCGGGATAATCTCGATGGAGGAGTCCAGCAGGGAGTCAAAGACCTTGTCGATTTTTGCGCCCGGTATGCCGAACACCTGCTTCACACCCTGCGCTTCCAGCTGGCCGACAACCATATCGGCGCCGTGCGCCCACTGACGTGACTGTTTTTCACTGTTCACGGTAGTTCTCCTGTTAGTTTTCGACGGCGCGGATAGCCGCATCAAGGTTGCTGGGGTGCAGGTTGGCCTGTAAAAACGCGCTGTCGGCGGGCAGGTCAATCATCAGCTTGTGGATTTCGCCGAAGGTGAGCACGCCGTTCTCCAGCTGATAGTCGAGCAGGTGGCCCCCGCCCTGACGGTCGTCGGTGATAAAGTGCTCGTGATAGCCCGCCACGTTTATCCCCTGCATATGCTGCGGGGTACGGAACCCGACCAGCACGCCCTCGCGCTGGTTAAAGCGGAACACCGGCTGGTCATCCAGCACGTCGGTCATCGCCCGGTACGGCGGCGTCTGGCGCGGTACGGTGCGGGTGT
>NZ_QFRV01000042.1:0-42228 GCF_004136805.1 Enterobacter cloacae complex sp. GF14B | reverse complement strand
TCTGAGGCAGCACCTGGCACGGCTGGGACGGAAGTCGCTGTCGTTCTCAAAATCGGTGGAGCTGCATGACAAAGTCATCGGGCATTATCTGAACATAAAACACTATCAATAAGTTGGAGTCATTACCGCGATGCTGATGCGTCTTTATGTAGAATGTGACACAGGTGAGCGCAGGGGCAACGGCACTCAATCTGGCGTAGCAATGCCTTCTTGGCAAACCGTTGAAGAGGCACGTGTGTTGCTAGGGGTGAAATGATGCAGTTCTCGCCAGGGCAGTTTGTAATTCACAACAAGAAGCGCCTTGCGGAACGAAGGTAGACGTACTGACTGAGGTTCACTCCCCTCTCGACTGGTGGCGTAATGCCGCCAGGTTTTGATTCATATATGCCGTCCGTTAACGCATTTATATCTGACATACCTAATTTATCCTGATTCTTTTTTACACAAAGTAAAAGCATCACTTAATGCGATATGTGGATGCCGATAGTTTCAGGCTAATGTTATAAGTTTTGCAATCGTTGCCAGTTTGGACACCACAGAAATGTCAGATGTAATTCCAAAAAGAAAGATTTCCGTCCTGAACGCACAATAAGGTTTGTCGAAAGGCAAATTATAGATTTGTAATTTCGAGCACCATATGGAGAAGTTTTTTATACTTTTACGAACATAGTGACCTTTAGGAAAAGCTTAAAATAACACCAAACCTAAAGGGGAATAAGAATGAAACATCTCGCTTTTATTACTGCTGTAGCCGGACTCGGTATGTCTGTTCAGGCCCCAGCTCAGATATATGAATCGGCCTTTAAAGACACGAACGGTATTGAGATCCACGCCCCGTCTTCTCGTCTTATGCTTAATCCGGCATCACCGGTAACTTTGACACTTATTTCAGGTCTTGATCGTTTCGTTAATGTCAAAGTCACGAAAGACACTGGAACTGTCATTCTTAATACTACGACTACACGGACGGGTGTATCAGACCGACTAACAGCTGCTGACGGTAGTGAGTTCTACGGCAAAAAAGTAACTTTGCCTGCTTTGGGTGAAGGCAAATTTGTCGTTCAGATAAACGTGTTAGATCTCAATCAGAAGCCTGTAGCGACCTATAACTATAACTGGCTAATTGATGTCACCCCTCCAGCGGCAAATGCTCTTACCGCTAATACTGGTTCTGGCTCTACCGCTGGTGACGTGTGGAAGCTTGGATTAGAGGCAACGGGGCAGTATGACTTCACCTCTTCGGGCGTAAGTGATGCAAATGGTATTGATAAGGGCCTAATATATATTTACAGGCAGGACGGTAGCCTCTACAGCACTACACAGATGCAGTATGACGTATCCGGCCAAAAGATGTACCACACTTACTCTAAGAATTCAGTTAAGGGAACCGGAATACCAGACAGCAACCTGGATGAAGACTTTACTGCAAAAGTTGTTATCTTCGATAACGCAGGTAATAGCCGAACGCTGCCAACTCAAAAATTTCGCTACGACAACACGCTGGGTGAGATGACACTGTGGGCCGTTCATGATCCAAATACGTCTTCCAGCGTCGTACCCGGGGTTTCTAATTATCCGGCTTACAAAGCCGGTATGGTCGTTAACGAAAACCCTATTCGATTAGTCTACCGGATCCCAAAATCTAACTACCGTGCTTATTCAGAAGGTGGGCTTCAGTTCATCAATCAATATTCCGCCCCCAAAGAGATAGCTGTAGACAGCACTTATGCTTATGTTGAAATGACTCTTCCCTATGGCTCAATTAATGGGGATATGGCTCGTATGGCGAACTTTGGCCAGTGGGGAGGGTATTATCCGTCATACAGCCTCGTTCTAAACCCATCTGCAAACCAAACGCCTGCATTTGCGGGTACCTGGGTAGATTTCCTCGATGATAAGGGGAACTGGGTTAAGTGGAAGGATTTTGAGAGTGTGGCTTCATCACGACTGCCAATTAAAATTTCCCGACTTCGTTTTAACGTTGAAGCCCGGCCCTTTGCACAAGAGATCGGCGGTAAGGCGACCTGCACCATTCCGGCAGGAAAAACCTCGTGTGAAGCGCCTGAGACGTTTGATATGGCCTTGGGTACCCAGGGCTACAATAGGATCCTTTACTTCGTTCGCAGCATCAGCAATCCCATTTTGCGGTCTGAGCAATGGATTATGACACGCTGGAACAATAAACAACTGCCGGTAATAAACTCGATATCATATGACGAGACTAACAAGCAGCTGGATGTACTGGCGTCACTTGAAGGCGATGGTAACTGGTTCGACTCGGTCTCATTGAGGGAATTTTATCTTTCCGATAAGAACACCGGTACCCGGATGTCACCCACAGGCGTAATCAAATCTCGTATCTCAGGTAACTACACGATTGCTTATGATTTATCCCGTCAGTCTGAAGGAAAATACAACGTTGAGGTCAACATCAGGGACTTCTTCCAGAACCAGACCAATAAAACTTTCGGAGAAATTGCTCTGGATAACACTCCTCCGACAGTGGCCATAACATTCGACGGAAAGCCGGTAAAAGACGATACGGTAGTGTACGGCCTGGAGAACCTCAGGATCGCTCTGGCAGATAATCTGACAACCCCGAGGATAACCCGTCTTCAGCTCGTAGGTGGCCCCACAGCTGATAACGTTGAGCTTACGTGGTCACCGGCAGGCAAAGATACATACATGCCTGAGTATCCGAGGCTGTTCCCAAATTTCGAACCATCTGAAAATTATTCAATTAGCGTAACAGTTGCCGATAGTCAGTCGAATACCAAAACCTATACTCAGAAGTTCAGTTATCTACCGAATAACCTTGTGCAGTTACATAATCTACGCACATTATCGGTCAGTTCGCCTCTCAAAACGACAGATGGCGTACCCCTTGCGTACCTGTCCACTAACGTTCTGCGTAAGACAAATGGAGAAATTGCTAAAGGGGTCCAGAACGCAACGCTGACTGTGCGGAAGGATGCAGCCTTCGGTATTAAATTTAACGGGGCACAGGCGGCTCCAGGTGAGTCAGTTGAGGTGCAAATAGATATGGGCCAGGGGGATAATCTTCTGTTACCCGTTTATCCTTCCGAAAATGGGAAAGTTGGCACCTCAGAATTCATGATTCAGATCGACGAGTTGAAGTAACTACCCGGAGCCGACAGTAAAACTGACGGCTTCAATTTTACTGCCCTCCTTGACTCCGATCAGCCAGTACGTCTTCAGAGATTCGCAAGGAAGAACCGAAAGAAAAGTTACTTTAATCGTACGTTTCCAGCGATGCTTTTAAAAGACAATGCACACTCGTTGATTACGACAATGGGAGTGAGTGTCGAAACCCTTGAGTAAGGATACCCGGTAAATATACAGCCCCGGGGATCCTCTTCCTTCAACCGGGGATGACAACGGTAGTGAGTCCGGCAACTCACTCCCGTTGTCACTTCTCTGACATATCGTCATACGAGCTTACTCAAGTGCATCCACAAAGATGGGATCGTTTTGAATCTAAACTGGTACTGGTTAGCCAGTCACTTGCATCTATTCCCCCGTCGATACTTAAGTGACAATTGTAGTGATCTGCAATACTGGTGTCTCAGAAACACTGACGACGGTAGAGACTCAATACCCTAACCCCTGACAACAGGAGTGAGCTTAGAGGTGTTACGCTGCTGTCACTTAATGCTTGGGAATTGCCTGACTCACAACCATTGTCATCCGGAGCTACTGATTAACGTTGAACCGCTGGACTTTAATGACAGTGGTAGTGATGGATAGGCTCATTTCCATTGTCGTCATTTTATCGGACAAGCCTCTTCGTCCTACAGGTTTAAGCTGACAATGGTAGTGATTGGATGATCTCACTACTGTTGTCACTCAGTTCTTTGAGCGGACCCTTCCCTCGGTTGGTCGGCATTAACAACGGTAGTGACTCGATTGGCTCACTGCCATTGTCATCGTGTAAATGACGTACCTTATCAGCTCAGCTGAAAGCAATGACAACGGAAGTGACTCTAATTGCTCACTGCCATTGTCGTCGTGTCTATTGAGAGCCTTATCAGTGCACCTGAAAAGCAATGACAACGGTAGTGATTCTAATGGCTCACTACCGTTGTCACCGTGTGTATTGAGAGGATGGTCCACTTAACTGGACGTCTATGACAATGGTAGTGACTTTAATAGCTCACTACCATTGTCGGCGTGTGAATTGAGAGGATGATCAGCTCAGCTGTACGGCCATGACAATAGTAATGACTTAATGAGCTCACTACCGTTGTCACCCTGTTAATTAAGAGGCTCATCTGCTCTTCTGGAAGGCTATGACAACGGAAGTGACTTGCTGGGCTCAGTGCCATTGTCGCCGTATGAATTGAGAGGATCATCCGCTCTTCTGGATGGCAATGACAACGGTAATGACTTAATAGGCTCACTACCGTTGTCATCCTGTAAGTTAAGAGGTTGATCTGCTCAACGGGACGACTATGACAACGGTAGTGACTTGCTGGGCTCACTACCATTGTCACCCTGTGAATTGAGAGGTAGATCCGCTTAACCAGACGTCCATGACAACGGTAGTGACTTTCTGGGCTCAATACCGTTGTCACCCTGTGATTTAAGAGGTTGACCCGCTCTACTGGACGGCCATGACAACGGTAGTCACTTTCTGGGCTCACTACCGTTGTCGCCACATAGAATGAGAGGAGCATCAGCTCAGCTGAACGGCAATGACTACAGTAATGAGCTGGATGAAGCATAACCATTGACATCTGGCCCAACCGGAAGCCGTATTCGCCAATCCAATCGAGATTCACAATGGCCGTGACTCGCCGCATTAAGTTCCGGTGTCCTCCCAAAGCTGAACGCACACTCGGAGGACAATGACAATGCCAGTAAGGTACACATCATTACCATTGTCACTATAGCTACCAGAGAAGCCGGGATTTGAATGTCGATGGTAGTGAGTGGGTCAACTCACTGCCATTGTCACCCCGTTACGATATTTTCCGTTGGATGTACTGGCCAATGAAGTAAAGCGTAGAAACCGGGTGTTAACAGGTGACTCAGGAGAAAGCGTTGAATTCGCAATCTCGATCTACATAGGGTGGTAGAGAACAATGACAACGGTAATGACTTTTGACTCATTACCGTTGACGTGAAAGAGCGGGCTGGGACTAACGAAAATCGAAGAAGTAATTTAGCACCCGGAGCCTGAACCGCCGGGTTAACTTTAGCTGGCGTTGCTGTTCTTTTTCTGGCTTCGAAGACTACGAATATAGCGCAGTTCTTCAGCGGTTAAATCATGGACGGTAAGAACATCATCGCCGTCTATCGGGTCAGCTGGTGGGCATAACTCACCTTCTAAAACAGAAGACCCTGAGTTCTCTTCTTCATCTTCAACCACTTCTAAAGGAGGCTGAGTATTGTTCAAATTCAGATCGGGATCCCGCTTATGAATCTGGAAGTATACTTTTCCGTCTTTCTTAATTTCGGTGTACTGGAGGTATCCTATCGATGCCAACTCTTCAAGAGCCTTTCTCACGGTAGCATTCTGACTATTTGCTCGTGTTTTGAGGTTCAGACGATTTTTCAGCCGAGTAAGGGATATCGGTATAGGATTTGGCGGTAATGACTCTATGAACGTATAGAGAGCCTGGGCGCTTTCCTTCTTGGCCAACTCCTTAATTGCCTTCAGCTGCATCAAAACCTTATGATCGTATTGATAGAGCTCGAAAATCTTAGGATCAACCTGAAGGACAACCTGATCTGATTCCGGGTCTAACAGGGCAGACTGTACCAGATGCGTTGTATAGACTTTGGACGAGTTATTACTGGTGAACGACAAGGTAACGGATGCTAACCTGCGTAAGGAGGCGTCTATACGTTTTCTGGACGCTGTAGATGAGCGATAATTTTCAGGCGTACATAGCTTGAGGAATTCAGTGAATTTTAAGCTTATCGTGTCATTGTTAATCGGATGATTGGCATAGGTTCGAATGATGCCCATCCACGTCTTAAAATCTACTGACATATCAAGACGCTCACCGACAATTGAAATATTGGTGAACCCCTCGCTCTCCATTAAAGAGAGCGTCTGTAACTCTTTCGTTGCGTCAAAGCCAACCGTTTTATATTCCCGATTTTGACGCCCCACACTCTTTGGTGATGGGACGAACAGCCCGAGCCGCATCAAAGCAATAGACTGCACCGTACGGTTGCTGTTAGGACGCAAAATGATGTCTTTACCTGATTCTTTCTCTCTAACAGAGAAAGCCCTGGTGACCAGGTCCTGCTGCTCAGTATCTTTCTCTTTAGTCATAATAAGTTATCACTGAATGTGTAAACAGATTGGTGAATAGTAAGCCCCAGCGAACTCTATGTCACTGGATGGATCATTGTGATGATCCATATCTGTGCATAAGTTCTACCTAAAAAAACGACTCCACTCATTAAAACTTGGCAAAAACTCTTTGCATACAATGACCTGCAACTCTTATCAACAACGGATCAGATCAAGTTAAAAAGATCTAATGAAAAGTCACTACTATTGTCGCTCTGATCACTACTGATGTCAAAAAACTCATTACCAACGTTATAATAATCACTACCAATGTCAAAATAATCACTACTGTTGTCACTGATCACGTCTCAGGCCTTGTGCCGTCTGGCCTGGAGGCAGCGGGGATCTCTTTTGATCTATCAGGAACACTAAGGTACTAATTATTGGAACTACCTTGTGGAAAATGGGGATAAATAAATGCTTAGTTCTTATACAGGTCTCAACTTGCCTCCCTGATAAAAACTGTCGTCAAAGCTAAATCACAGCCACAGGCATTTTCGGTGGATAAATTTTTGAGAAATAGAAGCATACATGCAGACTCGTGTCGCAAGTAATTGAAAGTAATAATTTATTTAAATAATGCGAGTCACCTTACCTTACAGTGGAAGTTTAAGTCTAACCTCACTACCATTGTCACTTAAAATCATTACCAACGTCGAAATAGTCTCTACCATTGTCTTTTAAGTCACTCCCGTTGTCACTTATGTCGCTACTGTTGTCAGTGACAATGCTCCAGCCCAGTAACCATGCGGCCTACAGCGTACCGGGATCTTCTTTGTACTCTCTGGCACCTTTGGGATCATTTATTGGATCTACATGAGGGATAAAATCTTTTGACGATTTCGTAGTGCAGTTATACCAGCGACTTAGCAAGACAAAAGCTGCAATTTAGTGACGAGTTACTAGTCTGCCCAACAAGAGCAATGCAGAGAAGATATGTGGTGAAATGACCATGGTAGTGAGTCTAATCACTACCATGGTCCGCAGTAAGCGTTACTTACGCAATGAACGTCGGACTGATTTGCAACAACATGGGCTACGGCGCATCAGAAGACGGCCGTTGTGCTTCAGCAAAACAGCCCTGCTTTATTTTAATTCTTCAATGTTAATCATGAACTCAGATCTGCCTGTAAGGCCGGATACAGCAGGGAAAATAGGAAAGCTACGGCTGTCCCCGAGCCCCAAATCCAGTTGAAGCTCTTTGCTTTCACCTGGCATCGCAGAAACACCATTTACAGTCACGCCGAATGCAGCGTCCTTACGGACAGTAAGCACTGCGTCCTGAAGCCCTGTAGCGATTGAACCATCCTTTTTACGCAGCTGGCTGGCATACAGAACAGCCAGAGGAGTATTGTCAGATGTTTTGAGAGAAGCATTGACAGCTAAGGTTTTCAGATTCTCTAGCCTGACGAGATTGTTTGGAAGGTAGTTAAATTCGACTGAGCTTTCTTTAACGTTGTTCATCTCATCTTTGGCCTGAACTGTGAGAGTGTATGTTTCGCCTTCATTAAGAGACGGAAAGATCTTGGGATAATTAGGTGCATACAGGTTGTTTCCCAGATTCACCCAAGACAATTCCACCGCATCAGAAACAGGGCCACCGCGAAGAGTCATACGGCTTAAGGATGGTTTAGTTAGAGCATCGGTGAGCTGTATACGGACGTTCTCCAGCCCATATACTGTTACGTTTTTGCTGATCGGTTTTCCTTCGTAGCTAATACTTACAGATGGTGCTGTATTATCAACGACAACAGTTTGATAAGGGAGGTTACCGGTATTGTTGAATGTATCTTGGGCATTAATTACCACGTTATAACTGCCTTCTGGTACCTCTTTCATGTTGAACTCATACGTGTAGTTCCCAGACGCCATATTTCTACCTGTTTGTTTGCCGGTTACGCTTATTTCTGCGTTGTTACGGTTTTTATCTGACAACCAAACTCGATTTACATAAACATGGTCGAAATATGAACCATCTCCAGGTTGATTCACGTAAACCTGGAGAATGTTGGTGGTTTCAATGTAATCAAATCCAGTGACGGAGGGACCCAGTGTATGCCAGGCTATATTCTCCCATATAGGGGCAAAGAAGGTTGCTTCGGTGGTTGACCTTACTTCATAGCCACTATGAAGATAGCCGGTAGTGCCATTTATAATATCCTGGGGCAAAGAGACGGTACAGGTTGTTGAGCCAGCTGGAATACTGCATGTTGCTCCGCCAGTGATTTTTTGATCATATGGCCTAGCCTGTACATTGAACCGGATATTAGTAAGTTTTATAGGCATATCAGATGCCTTGAACAGGTTCCAGTTTACGCTGTTGAACCATGTTCCATCAGCCTTTTGTCGTTCTATGGGTGAACTTCCCCAAGCCGGACTCTTTACAGAGGCAGGATCCCAGTTGAGCCAGCTGGCATACTGACCAAGATCTCCTCCAGACCATTGATATGTATTCACAGGTCTATAGTAGTTTCCATCTAAGGCACCCTGTGGCAGCTTAACTTCCACGTAGACATAGGTGGCATCTTCGGAAAGGACCTGTACTCCGCCATAGTTATTGGTAATGCTCATGCCACCATTTCGATATGGCTTCCAGTTAGTTCTTGGGATACGTATAACCAACTTGTAGGGGTTTTCCAGCACTGTAAGGCCTCGTTTAAACGGGACGTATCCCGAAGAAATGCCGGGTACAACACTGGTGCTTACACGTGAGTCATGAACTGCAAATGGCGTAAATTCTCCCATTTGATCGTCATATAAAAACCGCTGGGGAGGAATGTTAAGCGTATTTCCTGCCAGGTCCGTAACGATGAAATTGAAGGTGAATTCTTCATCAAGATCACTTGAGGGCATGCCAGCCTGGGTGTTCATATCTTTAATCCACGGATAGAACGCACGTTTATTGGCTGTGTCATAACTCAGGTTATTGTCGGAGACCACAGAACCATTACTTCGTTTAATGACAAGACGGATCTTGGCAATTCCACTAGCATCCTCAATACCGTCTGCAAATATAGAAAACTGGCCACTACCGCCTCGGCCCAACTCCCAAAGTGGCCCAGAAAGTACCATGTCGTAACCTGCGTTTTGACTCGGATAAATACTCTTATAGCGTGGAGGAGTTGTATCAACGATGAAATGATAAGTAGATGTGCTCACTACAGTCTGGCGAATATCCAGAGTTTCATTGACTACAGTAAAGGTCCCTTCTCCGAGCGCCGGTAGAACCATATCCTTTCCATAGTATTCTGTTCCATCGGCAGCAACGATACGATCTGCAACGCTCGTTTTGGTCGAGACGGAGGAATACATAACCTTTTTATCGCTGTCTCGTGTGACCGTCACTCGCTCGTACCGATCAAGACCCGATATCAAGTTCAGAGTCAAAACACCAGCGGGATTAAGATATGTTTGTGTTGCAGGCTTAATATTCCGAACAGCCTTATTGGTATCTGTAAATGAGTAGCTAAATACCTGAGCATGTGCCGAAGATACAGTAGCAAGGGCAGTTGCAACCATGCAGCCAATTAGAGTTTTACGCATATGATGCTCCGGGAATAGGTTATAGCCTTATTCTACGGATTCAGCCTACAAGGTCCGGTCGGATAAAGTGATAATTTGCCTGTTAAAAGAGACATCAAGTGAGAAAGCAACCAACGTACAGAATGCAAAATGGCGGCAGTGCATCTGGATGACGCAAAAGTAACTTTTTGTACCCACTTTTTTGGATTTTAGCCTTCAAAATGAGTATTCAACCAATCATAAAAGTAACTTTTGATAGACGCTGCTCCTTTATGTTTGCCAATTGTGCTGATATGTTTTTAAATTCAAGGAAGCGAGATTTTAAAAGCATCTGTTGAGTCAAATTTATGTAAAATAACAGGGTAACCATCACTTCTAGGTTGAGGAAACCCAATGTTATACATGCTCTTATGCTGTTTTCTGATGCTCAACAGTACATTCGTTATGTTCAGAGCAATGTCTGCAATAAGTAAAGGATCCGCTAAAGAAAACCGGTCTGAAATATCGCTGATAGTCCTAGCAACACTTGGAATTGCATCACCATTCATTGTCGCAATGATTACTATTAATGAAAGTATGACATCTAAAACAGTAACAGATTTTTCTTTGGGTGCTCAGTGGTCCGGAATGGTTTCAGCGGTAGCGCTAATGGGGTTATATGCTCGACGCGTTTGGAAAGAGAAGAAGTCCTTATTTACTGGCGCTTTCCTGGCCTCTTCCTTAATGGCCTTTATTTTTACTGACAGCCTTGTTTTCGTATCCCAGAAGGACACCGGCGTTCTGGCTACTTTCGTACTCGATAAAAACGCTGGAGATATTGATTGTAGTCGCCCGGCTATGATTGTCCATTACAGTAAAGGTGTTCCAACGGACTGGCGTTGCCCAACCAGTATCATGTTGATGGCGTATTCTTCATATCCTTTTTTACCTTGGCCTGAGTATAGCCATGGTACCAGCCAGTCTCTTACGGTTGTTATTGATACATTTATGGAAAACGCTGTTAATCTCAGTCAAAAATAATAAATAAACCTCTCTAGTGAGAGGTTTTATAAACCTGAGCCACCAATCTAATTAACTCTATATTTTTGTTTTAGCTTTTTTAAAGGTAGACTTACCGAATAAAACAGCAATTATAGAGCAAAGGCCTGGCGTTAGGACAAAAGCTAATAATGCACTGCCAAAACTTGTCATTTCAGGCACCACGAACCAGCTGATAGGCCACGTCAGGGCAGGTAAATTTAGCGGATCATAAAGCGCATGTAGAGCGCTTAACACACAGTAAAGTGCTAAAAAGCAAACTAGATAAACAACGATCCACATTTTAATTTGCTCAGCAATTTCAAATTTAGGACTGCCCATGCTTTACCTCAGTGGCTGAATATTGATGGTTAATATCTTTAATCACCCGTAAGCACTTAGTGCATACCTTAGTTCGATTTGTCTGCTTGTCCAGAGTGTATTTAACTTCAAGTTGACCTCCAGCATTAAGCAAAGTGAGCATCTCATCTTCTAACACGCTTCGGTAAATGGTCTTGTCCGAGAGTGTGCCCGGTAACGAGTACTCAACATAATTGTTTGAAACTCTTACCGATTTAGGGATTTTACCACTGAGCTGGATTTCATTCGTTGAAGGCATTACAGTTACTTTAATCACAGTTGCCGGTGACCAGAAATCCTGATAACGCACTTTATGAATTTTATCAGCTCTAAGGCCTAACCACACATTTCCGGCGATAAGAACAATAAGCAATCCATAAACTGATCGTCGAATGTTACGCCTTTTAATCACAATGTCCCCCATCCCTCAAATATCATTCTAAATAACTGCACCAGGATATCATGAGCGTAATTAAAAGAATTCTTCATAACCGGGGTTTTCAGTTGAGTTTGCGGACTCTTTACTTTGCGGTTTCTCGCCCTCTATTTGAGTATCCCTGACAGGTTTGGATTTACCCATGCTCCTCTGAAAGGTATCCATAACAAACTCAATATCTTCTTCTGGCAGGCTGGTGGGTTGGTTGCTCATAGGACTTCCTCTTGTTGAATACGTTCGGCGTACAGGATGCGAACCGAAACGGTCGTGTTTTCAAACTCGTTCTCAAAAACGTCCATCCATTCCGTCCGGAATTCTTCCCCCAGAAGGTTATCGAGCCCCTGAAGAGATAATGGAAGAACGGCTGCTAGAGATCCCCCGGCTGCGAGATGAGATGCAGCTGCCTGGAGATGCAGCCTGGCCCGGTTATCGGCAAAAGGTGGGTTCATCACGACATAATCAAACTTCTTCTGTTGATTAGACTTAGACCATGTGAGGAAGTCAGCTTCTGTCGTATCGTATCCCTTAGCCCGGGAGATAAGGCAATTCAAAGTATCAAGCTCGATGCCAGTAACGATCACACCGGCAGGGAATGATTTAAGCAAATCCGCATGGCCAATATTAGGCTCCAGGAGGGTATCCCCTTCCCCTGCACCGAGCAGGGAATATACATATTCGCTGATTCGGCAAGATGAAGGGTAAAACTGATGCGATACAATATCAGGCATCTCCCCTATCTGGCCGATGTAACGAATAACCTCACACGGATCATAGGAAAATGTCACATCGTATTTTGTTACTGTTGCCCCTAAGAACCGAAGGGTGTCAGCGGCAACACTCGAAGATTTGCGTTCGGCGAGAGACCCTAAAGATGTCCAGCAACTCCATTTATTGTCCCCGTCATTTTTAAACATTAGTTCAGAAAGCTGCATCCGGGTATCAAAGTCGATGCACTGCTTAAGTACAGGGAATGCCTCCAAAGATTTCTTGCTATGAGCCATGCGGTCGGCAGGTAATGCCAGCGGTACGATAGCTGATAAAATATTGTTAAGCCGCTCGGCGATATCAGGGTGGACGTCAATATGCATTGATCCATTTTTGTAAACCCTGAAACGAATACTGTTGCCATCGATGCAGATCCATTTTCTGAACCCCTCATGTTCGACCAACGCCTCAACCAATGATTTGGTGTTATGGATCGCCTTCACCTGTTCGCCACGGAAGAATGCGCATATAACGCGGAGCTCGCTCAGTGGTGAAATGCCAGACTCTTTAAAATCCACCCTTAATTTCTGCCAGGGGTATTTAGACGGCTCGCAAACTCCGGTAGTGATCATGCGGGTGGAGAACCCAAAAGCTTTGTTTGTCTTATGACTGCGGCTCAGAGACTGGAAGACGTCGTAAACCCTTTCTTTAATAAATTGATTGCGGTCATTAAGCAAAGCAACGACTGTGCCTACTACAGCGTCAGCTGTGAAATCAGGGATCACCTGAGGCGGCATAATATAGCGGTCGGCCGTAAACTGCTTATCCCATTCGTTACGTTTGGCATCCGACATGATAGGCAAAACATCAGTGAGTGCCATAACGCGTTTCCAGTATTCAGATCTCAGAGCGTTTTCCGCGAACAAGGCATCCGCTTCAGAGATACTGTGGTTGTAGCCTGAGAGATAAGAATAAAGTTTCTGGTGATTGTGGGTTTTGAACTGGACAGCCATGTGTTTCAACAAGCAGAGTTCATCATTATAGGACTCAACAAGATCCGCGATAATGCCGAGCTCTTTGCGCATATCTGGAAGAAATGTTTCAGAAGAGCTAACCACCAGGCTATGAGAGGTTGTTAAAGCCAGTACGCTGTGACCTGCATTATCGGGTTTAGCTTCAGAATCAAGAGATGACATTTTACCGGTCCTTTAGAAAAAACTTTTACCAGGATAGCAACGTCGCTCTGTAACCTAATAGGTTCAGTGACACGAAAAAGTTTTTTATGTCTCTGAATAAAACTTAAAGATGTCAACTCATAGAAAGAAGCAAAAAAAAAGCCCCGCATAAACGGGGCAAGAACGATACATGGAGGTTTAAAAAAGGCGGGCAAAAAGCCTGAATCCTTAATGACTCTGACAAAACCAACACTTTGCCAAAAGTAAATTATTCTGCGTCCGGCTGTGGGTCAGTATCCTGATCGGTCTCTTCCCCTGCCTTCTTAGCATTTTTTTTACGTGGGTATTTTGGCTTCTCACCATTAAGTTTTGCCTGACGATTCTCCGCACGGCGAAGCTGCTTGTTCTCTGATTCTGTGATCTCTTTTGAAAGATTTCTCAGCATCTCCAGAGTACTGCGGTTCAACGTAATGTTGATTTCTTCGTCAGCACTTGAATCTGTCATCTCCGGCAATTCAATATCCCCCAGTTTCTGTAATAAGCTGGTGGTGATGAGTTTGACGCCTTCTACGGCTTTTGTGGCAATAACCGGCGGAATCCGTGCTGGCTTGAAGTCTGAAGGTCTGACTCGTACCTGACCATGTTGGGTTTTTTTCACCGTGATGCCATTCGCATCGGCCTGCTCAAGTTCCGCGATCATCTTCTTGATACGTGAAATTGCTTCTGTTTCACCGAGCTCATCGATCAGTGAAAGCACGTTAACATACGAAATAGCGTCAGCATGAATCCATTTCTTGATAACAACAGAACAGGTTGTCAGGCGGATAAGAGAACTGATGGTCGTCGGGCTTTTATTTTCACGTTGAGCAATTCGTTCGAGTGACCAGCCAGCAAGAGAATGTAGGCGACGATAGGACTCGCCAAGCGCAACAGGAGAAAGCGCAAGACCACGGTTACCATCAATGGTCGCGAGCTCACAGCCAATTTCATCTTCTTTAATCTCAACGCAAAGGATTGTGATGTCATGATCTTCATCACATGCCATCATTGCGGCTTTTAAACGGCAGTGCCCCTGGCGAACAAAAGGTACCCCATCAATGACACGTACTCGGATAGGGTCTACATAGTCACCTCGAATGTAGGCATTCTTGATGTTGTAGATGTGTTCTTCAACCTCAGGGAGCTTATAGTAATCGTCACCCATTCCCATTTCGCGGGAGTTGAAGCCTGGCGTGACCTGAATTACTGAAGGGTGGATAGCCCATGCTTTCTGGTCACTTACTTCAGTACAAAGTTCAGGGTTTGCATCACGGAACTGTTTAAGCCCAGTGACGTAACGACCTGTGCCAGTAACTACTGAAAAGGCAACATGGGCCGTTTTAAAGACCTTGTCATTAGCTTGCTGTGTAGGTTCTGTCAGTAAAACACTCATAGGGGCTCCGTTACATTTTTCTGCTTACTTTCTGCGTAGCGGGGATACTACCGAAAAAAAAATCCATAATTTTTCGCAAAAAAGGTACTTTTTGAGCCTATTCTGATTTTTCACAAAAAAAGAGGGCTCCCCATTTCTTGTGATGGCATCAAAATCGCTTCATAAACAAAGACATAAATCCAAAACATAAAGTTCAGGTATCAGTGAGGAAAAATCTTATAAATCCGCAATGCTGAAAGTCAAAACTGTGCGTCTTAAACAACTTTTTTTTGCTCCCTAAGTTATTAGTTAAAGCCCGTGGTTAGGTACGATACCAGCACCTAAATTTCTCTCTCAGGTATAGACACTTTGACTCGACATCTCAGACACATGCCGATAATCAAATGGGCTGGTGGAAAAACGAAACTGATGCCTTTCATCAGCCATCACTACCCACACGATCATAGTTGCCGGTGGGTAGAACCCTTTATAGGCGGTGGTGCCGTTTTTCTGAACATGTTTGCACAAAATGCATTGCTTGCAGATAGCAATCCAGACTTGATCAACCTATACAGGACTATTCAAAGACAGAAAACTAACTTTATAAATCAGGTCCAAAACCTAGCGGATAAAACCTTTGTCGAAAAGGACTACTATGAGATGAGGGACCGTTTCAACAAAACCTGTATTTCTGGTCAACCGCTTCAAAGAGCGGCTTTGTTTTACTCCCTGAATCGCCTGGGCTATAACGGTATGTGCCGCTATAACTCAGAAAGAATCTATTCAGTGCCCTGGGGGAAACATACAGAACTGAAGCTTGACTTCAATAAAATAGACTACCTTTCATTTCGTCTTTCAGGTATTGAACTGATCACCGCTGGTTTTGAGGAGACTCTGGCCGCAACCGGCGAAGGAGATCAGATTTATTGTGATCCGCCATATGACAAAACAAGCAAAACTAGTTTTGTCAGTTACGATGGTAAACCGTTCAGCCAAAGCGACCACGTGCTGTTAGCAAATATGCTCGTTGACGCTCACAGAAAAGGCGCTGCTGTTGCGATATCAAATAGCCTGACACCATTCACTTTGGGCCTCTATGAAGAGCGTGGATTCGTCATACACAGACTCAGCGCTTACCGATCCGTAGGAAGTAAGCCAAATACACGGAAAACGGAAACAGAAATACTGGCCGTGCTGAAATAGAGTTAATTCTAATCAACGGGGCTAATCCATTCCTGAAAAGTTAATACCTCAGGGTGAGTTCGTTGAACATAAGGTATAAACTGAAGCTCTTCTATTCTCCGGTCGCCCCTCTTTCCTTCGCAAATAAATGAAATGAGTCCTTGCTGAGAAAGCCCAGTAAGGACGCTCATAAGTCTTATATTTAGAGTTTTAAGCTGTAAGTCGTTATTAATGTCCTCCACTTTATGAGAGCTCTGGCCTGAACGTTTAAGATACTCGTAAACCATGAAATTCGAATTTCGTCGTTTTAACAATTTTTCGGTTATGCATTCCTGAATGAAACCGCCAAGAGCATCTAAAAGCGGACTGAGAACTACCGGGAAAGTTAATGTGTAACTTTGAGAAGTTTTAGACAAAGTAAATGAATTTAGAAAGCTAAAGTTAAGTCTCTTTTTTGAATATGGAGCGTAAGCGACAAGAGTAGTTGACATAACAGTAAGTAAAGCTTCAAGATGTTCCACTGTTATTAATGTGGTTTTATCTGTATTTCTTAGATTATGGAAATCAATAAACGCTACTCTTGAACGGCTAAGCCAATCTTGTACTTTAATGTCGATAGAAAATTGCGATATATGATTTGAACATTCATTTTGGTTGATAGGGCATGCAGACGAAAGATGGTTATGGATTATCATGCATAGCACAAAAAAAGGAAATCGGCAGGCTGTGGGGCATTGAAAACCGGTTAAAGAAAGCTTAGACGTTTCATATGCGCTTACCGGAAAAGTAACTTTTCTTAACGTTGGCTTTGACGATGTTCTTGCATTTTTACAAATGAAACCGAGACCCAGATCATTGTGCATTTTAAAGTCCATCTCCATCATCACCTTTTAGCCTTAACTGTATGGTATTGGTATACAAAAAATTAAAAATTATAATTAATAAGATTATCATTTTTTTACTATTGAAAAGGTTGTGATAGAGGGGAATTTAAATGTAAAAGATTTATACTCGCAGATCTTTATGAGGGATAAAACCCATTGCGTAAGCAACAATATTACGTGAGTGAGTCCTAACGACAGTTTAAGTCTTGGCTCTATATTTAAGCAGTAAAACATTTAACTGTCTTGGAGTTTACTTAACTTAAAAACTGTTATTGCAGCATAATTTTTCGAATCAAAATCATAGAATTTTCTGACTTTTCCAGTCAAATGATAACGTTCACCCAATAAAATGTGATCCTGTTTATCGGCCGTTAAAGCGATCCCGTCATTTCTAACTTTACCAGTAAATGTAAAAAAATAACTCCCTTTACTTTTTGCGTACGCGGCCCTGACTTCAGTAAATGTTAGTTCAATGCTTATGACCTGGCCGATATTGTAGCTATGTTTTAAAATTTCTTGTTCATTTTCCGGAGTTTCAGACAACATCACATCAAAGGTTGTAAAGAAACAATCCAGCTGGCGTTCTGTCAAAAAACGGTTATTGTCTAGTTGCGCCAATATACTATTAGAAAACTTAGTGTTAGCCTTTTTTGCTTTCTCAATAAGTACGTGGTTTCTGGATTTCCATGCTTCGAGTGTTGGGTTAACACGCAGTTCCGGAATGTTATCGAGAAAGGTAATTGGCTCTAGTACCACTAATTTTTCAATAATGGGTCCAACTGTTTGCACCCCATGACACTTTTCACATACATCAGCCCCTTTGTGGCCTGTGCCCGCACATTCGTTACATTCTCTTTCGATAGGTGCATAATAATTTCCATCTCCGTTAAGGGATACATTCACTGAGGCTGGTACCATATGACCATCAAGAGTAAAGAAAAGAGATTTCATTTTCGAAACACCTCCAAACGTGCCTCTACGATTGCTACAGCTTCTTTCACAGTTTTTTCATAGTGGTCATGCCCTTCAGGAAATTGGTCAAAACGTTTACCGTGTTCTAACTCTTCCATGTTGCGTTTAAGGACTTCATGAGTTAGAAGCAAATCATTATAATTATCGATAAGAGTCAGCTTTATAGGTTTAATCACTCAACTAATCCTCGGGTTTTTATTCCTTAAGGAGATCTCGAATTTCCAGAAGCTCTTCTAATTTTGGTTTAGAAAGAATGATTGCTGTATTTTCGTCGTTAAGTAAAGACAATAAAATATTTAGCTTTTCATCATTCAAGATTATTTGAACACCATCATCAGAAAATATTACATTTTTACTATCAACATTTTTGAACAAGTGTGCACTATCTCTACCAAATTTTAGTTCTGTTTGAGTATTCGTTATAGATTCCGTATGTGTACTTTCCACAAGCTCAAGAAATTCAGATTTTAGCCGTTCTGTTTTCTTATGCGAGAGGCGCTTAATACCCAAAGTCTTACGTGTGACTGCCGAATTTTTCTTTTCTGGTCCGCCTTTATTTAAGGTGTCTGGTCCTGCTCCAGCTGCATTGTGTTCAGGTATGCCTACAATTTTGCTCGTTGTAGTCTCAATATTCTTAACGCCAGGTAAGAAACCTTCTATATGTTTTAAAACCATTTTGTGATCGTTGGAATATTTTAACATTATTTCAATGGCGAGCGTTTTTTTGATTAGATTTAGGCTAATCAAACGTTGAAGCTCTAATGGCATATCAAGGATTTTTAGCATATTACGAATTGCGGTAGTTGATCGTTGATATCGCATTGCTAGTTCTTCAACCGAATACCCGAGACTAACAGCATGAGCTAATGCATGAGCTTGCCCAACCGGATTTAGCCCATTGCTTCTGTTACCATCGAGGTTCTCAAGGTATTCTTCAATTTCGTTTTTATAATCGATTAAGATAACAGATAATTTTGGAATATTAGCACCTTCAGAAATTGCTAATTTTAAGCCATGAAAACGAGTATGACCTTGACGAACTAAATATTTACCTTTTCTTTTTACGACCTTGATCATATCAACCTGCCTTCCTTCCTTAAAGGCTTGTTTGATTGACACAATCATCGATTTGACAGGTTCTTGTTCGTAACACAAATCTCCGATTACCGCCTCTCGGGGATTAAATCCCTTTTCAATTTCAACTAGATTAGTATCCACTTCAATGACTGTATGTTTGCTGTTGTTCATATCTTCCTCCTGTTTACTACATGATACATGAACCTCAAATTTGCCAAATAGGGCTGATACATCTAAAAGGTAAACTCAAAAAATTTGCTTAATAAAATTAAAATAAAAACTGTCTTGAATAAAACAATGATAGTAAACCCACTTTCATTTCCGTTTGCGATCTGTAGATATTGATAAAGGAGCGCTATTCCTTGTTTTATATGGACTTATCATTGTTTTCAACAGGTTAGATCAATTCTTTAGATCACTAAAGATCAATAGAGTTCAAGTAAAGATCACGGCATCTTTAACTCATTGATTATAGTAACTTTATGAAAGGATCCGGCATTCGGATGCATGCGAAAAGCATTTGAATGAATAAGGAAGGCATTTACTGGAATGCTTATGGCATTTAGGTAAATGCGTAAAAAGCATTTGCAAGAATATGTTATAAACAGTTTGCCAAATGAAAATCTTATCACCGACGAGTTAAGTTAATGATTAAAAACAACGAGTTAATCCATCCTTTTGACGTAACCAGTAATGAATCAGGTAAGACTTATCAACTGACGCCTAACTCGTCCAAGTCGGTTCAGCCCGTGGCCCTGCTGAGATTGAGTGTATTTACCCCTGTCGGCACAAAAGAAAACCGCGACCGAAACTTTGAAGTTGATGCCTCTGATGAGCTTTCGTGTATGGAAATTGCAAGATCGGAGGGTTATGACGACATCAAGATAACTGGTGTCAAACTATCTATGTCTACCGACTTTAAGTGCTGGCTCGGGATCATCATGGCTTTCAGTAAATATGGTTTTACTTCCGAGAAGATTAGCCTGACTTTTAACGAGTTTGCGAAGATGTGTGGTATCAGTTCAACAAACATCAACAAACGAACTCGTGCGCGCTTTAAAGAGTCATTAATGAACCTTGCATCGGTAGTGCTTGCCTTCTCAGACTCTCGTAGTGGTCGGTTCACAGTAACGCATCTGGTGCAGAAGGCTATGATTGATCCAAAAAGCGATACTGTTGAGCTGGTTGGGGATCCTTCTATGTGGGAACTGTATCGTTACGACCATAAGACATTGTTAAGCCTTCAGGTTCTATACATTTTGGCTAAAAAAGAAGCTGCGCAATCTCTCTATATTTATTTTGAAGCAATGCCAGCTGGTACGTTGTTCGTTAATATGAAACGGTTGAGGGAAAGGTTGCTTCTTACAACCCCTATTCGTACGCAAAACCAGATAATTCGTAAAGCAATGCGGGAACTTGAATCTATCGGATATCTCGATTATCAAGAAGTTAAGAAAGGTCGCGACATACAATTTCAGATCTTCAAAAGAAGCCCTAAGCTGGCCCTTGCCAAACAAGGTTGAAAGCTATCTGGTATGCACTGGTTATAACCTGCTGAAAAATAAGTTATTTATCAGTGCTATGCTTAGTGCTTCTTTTACTACTGGTCTTACATCTCGGCTTAATGTGCAAAAAAGTAACTTTTCAAACGAACTCCTGACTATTCATCTGTATGCCTTTCTGACTCAAGCGTACATGCTAGCCCATTCATTAAATGCCGTTGAGCAAGATGGTTTCGTGCGCACTCTATTCACGTGAATGCCTTTTGTGGATTACGCCTCTTACATTCATACAAATGCTTTTGATGTCGGTATCCCAAAAATTCATTCATTGAAATGCTTTTGTTTGCCACTGTATCCCGAGCATAGCTATGCAGTGGTATAAAAAGGCATTTTGGTGAATGGCATTAGGTCGAATGACACACAGTTCAGCTTTGTTAAGAGCGAGAATGGTCCAAGACATCTATGACATTGGGCATCAGAAGGACTATGTGCTTGATATGAGATCAAAAAAATATCAGAAGCATCACAACTCCAATGGCATTCAAAGAAATGCCTTTGTTTTGTTAGTACACCAAACAACCCAAAATTCATGCAGTTATATCAAAGACTCATTCGCAAAAGGACTCAGCCAGAAAGCATTTGCTTAAATAGCATTGGCCAAAAGCATTCGAATGAATGATGTTCGTATGGACAAGACAAAGTCCCACTCACGCCCAGAGGTGTAAAAGGCATTTAGATGAATGACGCACCGGCCCGAGGATTGTATGTAGTTTCTCCAACTGATAGTTGCCGAACCAGGGAGCACAGTGATATGCGGCCTTCTCAGAATCAAGAGATAGATAATAAGGGAACAAAAAAGATTAGATATGAAGCTTAGTTACCTGCCCGATATCTAGTTAGAGCTTTTCAAACCATCAAAAGTGACTTTTATGCTTGAGGAGTCTCATCAGCTTCAGGATTGAGCTTAACGTAATCTTACCCCCTCCCCTCTTTCAAACTTTTACTAAGCGTTCACTGGTACCTTTCAAAGATTATGCTTTAGGCCCTTTGCTTAAAAATTCACCAATCGCTAAACGTTAAAAAAAGGGGGTTTATGCGAACGGAAGGATCGGAATAAAAAAGTATTATTCATTCGCGTTTACGTGAACTCAAATCTACACGGAGTAATTATGGAACTTTCTTTAAATATTGGCCTTAGTGAAAAGAAATCTAACACGGCTGCACTTTTTAAAACAAAAAGCGCAAAAGTGATTTTGTTTGTTCTGCTGACCGTGCTTTTTTGCGGTCTGGCATATGCGGGTTCAGATGATGGGGCACTGGGAGATATTTGGTCATACATGAGTGAAAGTATGACTGGAGCTCCGGGCAAAATTCTGGCAGCCGCGATGTTGATCTCAAGCGTATATTTCTCTGTCCTTAAGCCTAACCCGGGCCTGGCACTGGTTTCATTATTCATGATGCTGGTAATGGCCAACGGCGAGAAAATTATCAGCACCTTTATGGATGCTGGCGTACCGCTGTAATTTATTGTTAATCATGCATGAGGGGGTTCATCCCCCTCTCTGGATTTTTAATGAGTAAGCAGAACGACGTTCCTCAGCATACCTATAGATTCCCTTTCAGGATCAACATGCCTCTACTGATTTTGTTTTGGGATGCCAAAAAATTAGGGCTTGCATTCATTCTGGTTGCATTTGGGAATATCTTCGAATGCTTCGGGTTTTCTGTTGTAGCAGCGGTTGTGTATTGGATTGCGTATAACAAAGCAGCTGAGTCAGGAATAAGAGGATTGCTAAAACACAAACTCTGGTGGCTCGGTTTTTTGCCAGGTAAAGCAGTTTTTAGTAGCCGTTATTTCAACGATCCATTTATCAGAGATTTGTATTCTTGATGGAGCTATGAATGAAAATGCTAAGTGGCATTAACATACCTTTTTTCAAAAAATCTAAAAAGGATGAAAACGGTGATCTTGAACAGTCATACGTAAAGAAAGATGAAAGTGCTAAGGGACGTTTTTTGGACATTAAAAAACGATTTAGCCCACAAGCTGAAGCGTCAGGTGCTGGAATTACATACAGCGCCCTGATTAATCGTGATACAAAACTTATCCGCATTAATACTGTTTCAATAGCCGTCATTGGGTTATTGGTTGCAAAGATTCTTTTTTTCACTGACCCAGTGACGATTGTTACCCCTCCAAACATGAATGAAGAGATCACGGTTGTTGGTAACAAAGCATCGGAATCTTATAAAACACAATGGGCTCTCTTTTTTAGTACCCTTTTAGGGAATATTAATCCAACTAATATTTCCTTTGTGACGGCCTATGTCCTCGATGCCCTTTCACCTGAACTACAGGCTAAAACGAGTGAGTCTTTACAGGAGCAGATAAATATCATGCAGGCTCGTGGTGTTGAGCAGACCTTTAAGCCTAATGATATTTACTTTGATCCAAAAAATGACATGGTCTATGTCTGGGGTACCAAAACGACTCGACTTGTAAATGTTCCGGACAAAACTGAATCATCGAAATGGACTTATGAATGGGTTCTCGGGATGAAAAATGGTCGCCCAAGAATTGCATATGTAAATCAATATTCCGGAACACCGAATATTAAAAAAATTACGATAAACGGCAAAGAGCAACTGGCAACGCTGGATAATCCGCCACCGTCTACAGGTAACAAGTGATGATTAAAAAAAAGGGCTTAGGCTTCAACGCAATTACAGCATTGATCATGCTCACGACTTCGAACTGCGTAATCGCTGAAGAATACCAATTGCCAGCAACAATTAATAACCCGGTTGTAATGCCAGTTGGTGCTGACGGATTTCAGAATGGAGCTGCAAAAGCCATTATTCCGGGTCAAGCTGGTTCTGAACAGTCAGGTGCACAAACAAACCTTAGTGAAGCCGGTAATGCGCAGGGACAAAAACCTACAACTGATCTCCCTACCGTGCAACTTTCCCCAGCCAGCAATGCTTCGCCTGCGGTAAGCGCTATTACTGGAGCATTATCAAATAATCCTAGTCTCCCCGGATTTGACGCACAGACCCGATCTGGTGCAATTGATAGCTATGGGAGACCAACAGGTACCTCTTCCCAGCAGAATGCAACCAATGCGACCGCCACGTCAAAAGCCGATGAACTTTATGTCGAAGCTCGTAACCGATATAAAGAAGTTCAGCGTGTAAATGTGCCGCCTGGTGGGAATGTGGTACTGCCAGTTTCACGAGGACTTCAAAACAGAATATCGACCAGCTTCAAGAATGCTTCTGTCAGTACTTCTACCCCTGCTGAAGAGGCAAGCATATTTGTTAATGGTGGCGATGTCTTTATTTCAACTAATACCGATAAACCAATCGGGATTATGTTGTCTGAAGATCAGGTACCTGAATCGACCTATAACCTGACCCTGGTACCGCTTGATGTTCCCGGTGCGATGATTTCAGTTACTACATCTTTAAGCCCATCTATGCAAGCCAAACGTGAAACCTCATTGGATAAGCAAAACTATGAGGAAATGTTGGCCCGCTCCCAGTCAGAAGAACTGGCTCCAACGGATCCAAAACAAGACGATCATAAACAAAGAATCATTGATTTATTGACTCCTGTGGCTCTTGGTGAGGTCCCTTCAGGATTCAGTTTACAACAGGACCGACTTTCTCGTATTCCTGCGCCAGAGCAGTCACCATGTAACTTTAATATGTATGCAAAGCTCGGTCAGAGACTGGTTGGCTCACGTGAACTTATTGATGTAATTCTTGTGAAAAACGATAAACCATACGGTCAAATCGTTGCTGATCAGCAGTGTATGGCAGAAGGCGTTATTGCAAGTGCTTTATTTGATAAAGCATACCTGCAACCGGGAGAAGAAACAGAGCTTTACATAGTCCGGGATAAATTGTTCAAGGAACGCGAGGCCCGGGTTACAACCAGACCAAGTCTAATCAGAAAATAATATGGGAAAAGTTACTTTGCCTGCTCTGCTTGGGGCCACCGTGATTGGTTTTGTCGTATTTGCTTTAACCAGCTTTTACTACAGGTCAGAATATATACCAAAAAGGAGTGTATTAATCGTTCCGGACGCACCCATTAGTATCGAAGATGGCAGTAACGCTTTTCCCGTTCAGACAGTAATAATGAACGATCCAACTCTTATTGATAAATTTGTAGGAGAGGGCAATATTAATGAGGAGAATGCTTTTGACTATCACAAAAGTAACGTTTTGGAACCTAATTACAAACATGAAATATCTAGAACGAGCCAGATAGATAAAGCTGAAATGAATCATCCATCTGTTCGTGAAAACTGGGCCAGAGCAGGTGAACCCTATATCGTTCCTCAGATGTCTGACAGCGAACGAAATCTAAAAATTAAACGATTCCAGAAACCTACAAGTGGAGCTAATCATGGACATTAAAAAGGCCTGGGAAAATAAGACCGTCAGACTTTCTGTTATTGGCGCTCTGCTGGTAGTGATTGTTTATATTATTAGCCAGTCTATTTTTTCCACACCAGTTAAGAAAGAAAAGAAAACACAGAAAAAAGACATGCAGACCAATTTGTTGTTAGATGATTCGCAAATGAACAAATTGAGTAATGAAGAAAGCCAGAAAGTATATAAAGAAATGGTTAAGCAAAACCGACTTGACCAAAATGCGGCGAAAGAGGACCGCGAAAAAGCAGAAAAAGCCCAACAGGAAACTAAAGCCCAAGTTGCAAGTTTAACTTCTCAACTTCAGCAGCTGTCTCAGCAAATTAATGATATGCAGACAAATCGAAACGGCAATCGTAACTTGGATGCTGGTAGTTCGCGTAAAACGATTAATGAGCAGGCACCGGCAGCTCCTTATCAGCTTAATGCTAATGCGCCGATTAATGGCGTAAACCCTAATTACGCTTCTATCACACCTACGCGTAATAGCCCAATGAGAACAATCACACAAAGTTCCATTAAGACTAATGGTACCGATGGTGTCATTCAGGTTATGCCCGTGTCTGAAAACAGAATCAAGGAAGGCAGAGAGGTCATTGCAGGAGATAAAGCGCCAACTCGGACTGTACGAGGTGATGGTACTGCGCCAGTTGATAGCAAAGCGCGGCATGCTGCCCGAAAAGATGAAATGTTTCTTCCGGCAACATCTATTATCACTGGTGTTCTGATTACCGGGCTTGAAGCGCCTACAAGCCTTTCTTCCAAATCAGAACCAATGCCAGTAACGATGCGTATTAAAAAAGATGTCATCATGCCCAATAATTTCACCATGGATTTGCGTGACTGTAACCTTCTGGGTTCAGCTGTTGGTGATCTGGCGTCACAGCGTGCTTACATACGTGCCACTTCTATCTCTTGTGTTAATTCAAAAGGGAAAGCTTTTGACGTAAAACTGGAAGCATATGCTGTAAGTGAAAATGACGGAAAAAATGGGATCCGAGGCACGCTTATCAGCCGAAATGGTAACGCAATTGCAGGAGCTGCATTTGCCGGTGGACTTTCTTCACTTGCCGGTAGCTTAAGTCCCAGTAAGGTATCTTCACTTAACATCGACCCTAATTCACAGGCTCAGTATCAGTCCCCTAATTTTGGTGCACTTGGGGCATTAGCCGGGGCTGGTGCAGCTCAAGGTGGTCTTAATCGACTCGTCGATTACTACACCGCAATTGCAGAACAACAGTGGCCAATCGTAGAAATTAGCCCTGGCCGAGCTATTACATTTGTCGTTCAGACCGGAACTACAATTCCAACGAATCTGACCAGTCGCTGAGGTTTAAATGGATAGTTTAGAAAAAAAAGAATCGCCTGAATCAGCTGGACCTGAAATCACTAAAAAAATGGTGCGAGAAAGGACAACAAAAAAAATTACCTTCGAAATTGATATTGAAAAAATATTGAAGTATTTATTTTTCTTCGCCTTTGCCGTATTGGTCATTATTTATGGTTATAAAGGCTTTATGAATGTTTACGATTACTTCAATAAACAATCCCAGCCTTCGTACAAGATTGCAGTGCTTGACATGTCTGAATTACGTAAGGAATTTTTCAAGCATCACGGAGGCCGTACTGCTGACAATGATAGATCTCAATTCGAAGAATATTTCAGAACATTAATGAAGATCTACCGTGACCGTGGCTATTTAATTATTGATGCAACGCTTGCCGTTACTGTACCGGATAGTGTTGAAATCGTCACTTATATGGAACTTGAAGATAGCTCTGAAGCGGTACAATCAAGTTCTTATAATGCAAAGAAGTAGAGGGCACCCAATAGTGAAAAAGTTACTTTTCCCTTTAATGGCGGCTTTCGCCATTATGGCGAATACGGTCACTTATGCTTCAGAGCAGGTCCTAACTAATAGTGATGCTGCTGCGTTAATGGCAAAGGCAAAGGAAGGTGGCGTTTCACCCAGTCAGATCTCGGGTGTGTTATCAAAAATGAAAGGATATAAACCTAAGGATGCCATATACATTCCTTCTGGTGGGCTATACCTCTTTCAGGACGAACGTTCGCAGCTAATGGCAGTAACGACCGATGGCCGATACTCCCTTACTGGGGGAAGCCTTGTTGATGTAATTAAACGTAAACCTGTTCTGACTGTAGAAGAAATCAGGAATTCCTATTTTATTAGTCTTGATGAGGCCCCCTTCCCTCTGGAAACTGTAGCGTCCATTCCTCTGGGAAATTCAAAGCTTAAAAGACAAGCAGCCATTTTCATAACACTTGATTGTGACGGTTGCATGGAACTTGTTAAGAAATTCTATGCAGATCGGGACAAGTATCGGATAGATATTGTTTTAGTTCCCTCACCCGGTGAGCCAAAAGAAGAGCTTAGAAGGCTCTGGTGTAGTAAAGAAAAAGGAAAAATAAACAACCTCGATATTCTTCGTTGGCTAATGGGAAGCAAATCCGACATTGAAAAAAGATTGCTCTCTCAAAAAGAAGCAGAAGAATGTCCGGCGGAACCTTTGGTAGCGTCATTGATGCTCGCAGGAATTTATAAATTGCAGGGTGTACCTTCAGTTGTCAGACAGGATGGTTTGGCTGGTAATGGCATTCCAAAAGATTTCGACTACTGGTTGAACCAAAGCGTTGAACCTCTCTTAAAAAATCCATTTGAGACAAATTAAGGCTAGTTTATGAACATCAAAAGATTGGTACTCAGTGCTCTGGTTGTAGGTACATCCTCATATCTTACGGGGTGCTCCATCGGTAGTTCCGAATCCGAATGTCCAGGCATTGAAAAGGGCGTTATCTGTAAAGGTCCTCGCGAAGTTATGGAGTTAACTAATAATCGAGATGATCTGTCTGCACTGGCGGGGGAAGAGTCGGAATCGGGAAAGGAGAAATCGGCTGTCAATGACAGCCGTTATCCAACTGAAATTAGCCCTCCAGGGGAAGTCAAATATCCACAGTCTACTACCCTTAAAAATCAGCCTGTGGCTTATTCAAAAACCGAAATTAAGCCAGTTGGTCAGTTACCTGTCATGTACGATAAAACTTTAAAAATGGGTGCCCCTACTTCATCCATTGGACCACGGCCTATTTCTGGTGTACCGGTTAATTCAAACGTAAGGATGACTAGCAGTTATAGCACTGCCTCTTCAACTGGTAACCCTTTCGTTCATCCGGCTGCGGAAGTCGTTAAACAAACAAGCTATCCGGTTTCTGCTGGAAATGCCCCACGCTACGTTGCACCTAATTCTGATATCAGCCCTGGTAAGGATATGTACTCTCTTTACAATGGCCAGCCCGTTAACCCGACTCTCAACCCTGGGCAGATCCAGCAATACCGTTCGCAAGGTTATAAACAAGCTGTAGTGGCTCCTGAACCACTTGCTGTTCTGCAACAGGGGAAAGTAATGAGAATTACTTTTGCACCTTATACCGATGATAACGATGCGCTTAATCTTCCCGGCTACGTTTATGTCAACGTAAAACCGCAAACATGGATTGCTGGCAAGAATTCGACCTCAAACCCAGCTCGCATAGTTCCTTTAGAAGTACAGGATGCGGCCCGGGAAAATATGCAGCAGCAACAAAAAGCAACTAAAGCTGTCTCTTCGAACGGCATTGTTAGACAACTGTAAGGTCAAATATGGAAGCTATCAATAATTACAATAGCGGTTTAAATCGCCATCAATTAGGTGGGTTTATCCCTGTTTACGATCAATTAGCAGGGACTCACTATTTTTTGATTGATGGCAACAGATTAGGGTTTATGTTTATCTGTAATCCATCCCCTGGAGTTTTTGATAATCAGCAAGATGTTCTTGCTGAAATGTTCAAAATGGATTTCCCTACAGATACTGTCTGTCAAATATCTCTGACTGCATTGCCAGACCTGACTTTACAGCTTAGTGCTTGGTCAGCTGTGCGAGGTGGGCGTATGACTGGGAACGATAAGCTTAAAGCAGATCTGCTTAATGGTTATCAGTTGGACTACTACGACAGAAGTATGCATAAGCCTTTAAAACCTGATCATGATAACCTTATGTTGAGGGATTTTCAGGTATGGATCTCGCTATCGATTCCTTTACAGTCTGCCCTTCCTACCGAGCTGGAACATTCGCGTATCGATTCACTTTACTCTGAACTTGTAAGTAAGTTAATTACGATTGGATTGCATCCGTTTAAGGTCGATGCAGAAAACTGGCTCTATTGTATAGATAAGGTCGTAAACCCCGGAAAGAACTCCCGGTGGGCTGAAGGTTTCATAGACGTTAACACTATGAAAAGGCTTAATGAACAAGTTAACGTTCCCGGCCGTAAGTATACAGTCACAGAAAATCATTTCTCATCAGTCACACAAAGTGACGACGAATCTGAGCATCGTTACTTCAAACAACTTTCCGTTGTAAAGTTTCCTGAATACGTCAATTTCGGTTGTATGTATGAGTTAGTAGTTAACTGGATGCATGGACGTAAGACAATTTTCAGCCCATTTATGATCACTCAGACTGTTCAGTTTGCCGATCCGCTCAAGTTGTCAAAAGAAAACGTCCGCTACAAAGCAATCACTAATAAACAGGCAAGTATACCTTCAGTTGTCACATTCTGCCCTCGCCTGCGGGATATGGATAATGACTACATGGCCGTAACTCGCGAGCTTGAGGATGGCGCAAAGCTTTTAAGAGGGTATCTTACTTTCACTGTTATGGGTAGTAATGCCAATTCTGTGCAGACAGCAGCTAACGATCTCAAATCCTTTTACCTCGAAAGCCGGGTCAAAGTAGCAGATGATTCCTTTATCGTTTTCCCGTCATTTATGTCATGTCTGCCAATGTGCAATGACCCAAAGACAATTTTCGACCTTGACCGTTCCGAAGTAGTGAGCAACACCGGAGCGGCTCATATGACACCGATCTTTGGGCCCTGGAAAGGTAATACAGATAGACCAGTACTGAGTTTAGTTTCTCGTGAAGGTCAACTCATGGGACTTGATATTTTCAAGACTTCTGCAAGCTATAACATGGTTATTGGTGCAACGTCAGGTGCAGGGAAGTCATTCTGGACAGCATATCTAATCAATAACTATCTTGGAGCTGGACCGCGATCTAATAACCTCGTTCATTATCGCTCAACATTTAAGCATTTTTTAGAAAACGAATACCCAGATGATGATCCTGACGGTGCTCAAGTATTTGTTGTGGACGTGGGCCGTTCTTACCAGGGGATTGCGGAACAATATACAAACAGTCAATTTATTGATTTCGGTAAAACCCCTGACTTCACCCTAAATCCCTTTGCCTTCCTAACTGACATCACTGTTAACGACGATGTATTTAACGAAGCACCTGAATTTACCGGTGAATCAACTTCAAACGATGCAGAAAAAGACAAAGTTGCTCAGACCATAATGGTTTTGAATCAGCTAAAAATTATGGCTTCAGAGAAAGGCCTTATCGATGATTATCAACAATCAGTGATGCTTCAGCTTATTGCAGAAGAGTACCAAGAATCCAGAAAATCAGGTCGGACCGGTTCAATAACCGGCTTTGCTCTGCGTTGCAAGAAGCATGAAGACAAACGTATAAAGGATATTGGGGAGCAACTCGGAGCATGGTGCGAAGGTGGAATTTATGGGCACCGGTTTACCGATACGTTGCCTCCAATCAACTTCGACAGCAGATTTATTGTTTTGGAACTGGAGGAGCTAAAAGGCACCCCCCACCTTCAGACAGTTGTATTAATGTCTATCATTCAGGCTGCTCAGCATGCAATGTTCATCAAAAAAGATGGGCGTCGTCGCTTGTTCATCCTTGATGAAGCATGGGAGTACATTCGTCCTGATAATTCATCAGGTGCCGGAAATCAATCAAACCAATTCTTCTCTTCCTTCCTCGAAGCGGCATGGCGTAGGTTCAGGAAAACAAACTGCGCTGGCATCTGTATCACACAGTCGTTTGAAGATTATTTTACTTCTTCTGTTGGCCGGGCCCTGACTGCTAACTCGCCTTGGAAGATAATCATGAAACAAGAAAAAGAAAGCATTGAAGCAATGAAGGCTAATAAATATTTTTCTACTTCAGATGCAGAATATGAACGTATGAAAAATATTCGTACAGTCAAAAAGGTGTTTTCAGAGATGTTAGTCAGGTTCGAAAACTTCCAAGAGATCTGTCGGTTATACGTAGACCGGAAAATGGAGCTTTGTTTTACTACGGATAGTGCTGACAGGAGTAAATTATGGGAAATTCAAAGCCGCGAGAATTGTAGCTATGGCGAGGCAATAGAAATTCTCTATGCTCAAGAAGTAGCAGCGGGTTTGGCCGCGTAGAGTAAATATCTTCAAGCAAAAATAATTAAACCAGATGTCTCATAAGAATCTGGTTTTTTATTGTATGCCTTAAGTAAACAAATGAGGTTGTGACTTAATGAGTTCATCACTGTGCTGCAAATTTTGGTTTTATAATTAATGTGGTGTAAAAACAGTGACATAAATACAAATCGCAGTTAGGTTGTGTACGCATTAAGTAAACAAAATTTATAACTTCAATACTGACATTATAAGATGAAAATCACGTAAATTACATTTTTGTTTACCAAAGGTAATCAAAGTAGCGCGGCATTATTAGTGAAAACAGATCACTGGTGTCATTTTGCATACAAAACTTAATATCCTTTAATCATTCTTCTAAAAGTTTATTATTAACGGTTTGGTTTCTGAAAATTTATCCAATTTGCTCACCGAAGACTTTTAACTTATTTAACCCCCTTTATCGCCAAACTGTGATTTTCTAATGTTAGTCTACAGTTCTAGGGCCCTTGCTCCCATGATGCGAATCCTGCCACCTAATAAAGATTAACGCCTCATTCCTGTATGCCGGTCTTACGACGCCAGTGCACGGACTATTTTTGGTCATCACAAGGACAGGCGGGAGATTTAATCAGGGCGTGGTGTTGCTGAGCAGCAGCTGCGGCACTGTAAGCCGAAGGCGGAATTAACTCCTTTATCACCATCTGGGGACGTCATTATGGGTAGCCCTTTTAACTTGCTCAGGACCATTAAGCTAAAATTCCGGATAGCGATTGACGTAAGATTTAGGCTAAGCAGGTAAAGTGATCCCCGCTCCCGGGGTGACAACTTTATACAAAAGGCCGAGCGGAAGATTGTCCTTAGGGAATATTTCTTTAACACAGCACGGGCACTTACTCACGCTGCCGGATTTAACCCCCTTAATCGCCAAACTGGGGTTCTGTCCTCATGCTGGCCTTCAGTTCTGGGCGGGGTTGCTATCACTTGCTCCCTAATGCGAGATGTACCTGCTGATACAGATTAACGTCATATTCCTGCGTGCCGGTCTGCCGACACCAGTGCACGGGCTTTTTTCGGTCATCACATTACCGGGCAGGAGATTTTATCAGGACGTGGTGTGACTGAGCAGCAGCTGGGGCACTGTCATCCGCTTGCAGATTTAACCCCCTTAATCGCCAAACTGGCGTTCAGTCCTGATAGTGTCCTTCCGTCCTGGGCAGGGTTGCTAACACTGGCTCCCTTAATACGAAATGCGCCTGCTGATAAAGATTAAAGTCACATCACTGCATACCGGTTTGCCGACTCCGGTGCATGGCCTTTTCCGATAATCACAAGGACGGACGGGTGATTATATCTGTGCATAGTATGTCTGAGCAGCATCAGAAGGCACTGTCAGCCACTGGCAGATTTAACCCCCTTAATCGCCAAACTGGCGTTCAGTCCTGATAGTGTCCTTCCGTCCTGGGCAGGGTTGCTAACACTTGCTCCCTTAATACGAAATGCGCCTGCTGATAAAGATTAAAGTCACATCACTGCATACCGGTCTGCCGACTCCGGTGCATGGCCTTTTCCGATAATCACAAGGACGGACGGGTGATTATATCTGTGCATAGTATGTCTGAGCAGCATCAGAAGGCACTGTCAGCCGCTGGCAGATTTAACCCCCTTAATCGCCAAACTGGGATCAGTCCTGATAGTGTCCTTCCGTCCTGGAGAGGGTTGCTAACACTTGTTCCCATGATACGAAATGCGCCAGCTGATACAGATTAACGTCTCATTGCCCATGCCGGTCTGCCGACACCGGTGCATGGCCTTTTCCGATATTCGCAAGCACAGATGCTTGATTTTTTCAGGGTGTAATATACCTGAGCAGCATCTGAAGGCACTTTCAGTCGCTGTCAGATTTAACACCCTTAATCGCCAATCTGGGATTTTATGATGTTAACCTCCAGTTCAAGACCCTTGCTCCCATGATGCGAACCTTGCCACCTGATAAAGATTTACGCCTCATTCCTGTATGCAGGTCTTACGACTCTAGTGCACGGACAATTTTCGGTCATAACAAGACCTGGCGGAAGATTTAATCAGGCGTGGTGTGACTGAGCAGAAGCTGGGGCAATGTCAGCCGCTGGCAGAAAAAACCCTTATTCGCCATCTCAAACCGTCATTATGGGTAGTCCTTTTAACTTTCTCAGGACCATTAAGCTTAAACTCCGTTTAGAGAATGACGTAAGATTTAGGCTAAGCAGGTTAAGTGATCCCTCTCCCGGGTTGAACACTATATTCATCGTACGAGCGGAAGATTGTCCTTCGGGAAATATTTCTTAAACACCGCTCGGGATCTTATTGCCACTGGCGGATTTAACCCCCTTAATCGCCATACTGGGGTTCTGTCCTGATGCTGGCCTTCAGTTCTGGGCTTGGGTTGCTATCGCTTGCTCCCATAATGCGAAATGTGCCTCCTGATACAGATTAACGTCATATTCCTGCGTGCCGGTCTGCCGACACCAGTGCACGGGCTTTTTTCGGTCATCACATTTCCGGGCAGGAGATTCTATCAGGGCGTGGTGTGACTGAGCAGCAACTGGGGCACTGTCAGCAGCTTGCAGATTTAACACCCTTAATCGCCAAACTGGGATTCTGTTCTGATGTTGACCTTCCGTTCTGGGCGGGCTTTGGTTTACTAACACTTACTTCCATAATACGAAATGTGCTTGATGATGCAGATTAAATTCACATTACTGCATACCGGTCTGCCGACACCGGTGCATGGGCGATTTCCGACGATCTCAAGAACATATGGGAGATTATATCAGGGAGAGTAGTATGCCTGAGCAGCATCTGAAGGCACTGTCAGCCGCTGTGAGATTTAACCCCCTTAATCGCCAAACTGGGGTTCTGTCCTCATGCTGGCCTTCAGTTCCGGGCTGGGTTGCTATCACTTGCTCACATAATGCGAAATGTACCTGCTGATACAGATTAACGTCATATTCCTATATGCCGGTCTGCCGACATCAGTGCTTGGGCTATTTTCGGTCAAAACAAGACCTGGCGAGAGATTTAATCAAGCGTGGTGTGACTGAGCAGCAGCTGGGGGCACTGTCATCCGCTTGCAAATTTAACCCCCTTAATCGCCAAACTTGGGTTCAGTCCTGATGTTGGCATTCCGTTCTGGGCGGCGTTGCTATCACTTGCTCCCATTATGCGAAAAGTGCCTGCTGATACAGATTAACGTCATATTCATGCATGCCGGTCTGCCGACACCAGTGCACGGGTTTTTTTCGGTCATTACAATACCGGGCAGGGGATTAAATCAGGGCGTGGTGTGACTGAGCAGCAGCTGGGACACTGTCAGCCGCTGGCAGATTTAACCCCCTTAATCTCCACACTGGGGTTGCCTCCTTAAGTTGGGTTTCATTTCGGGGTGAGGTTGCTAACTCTGCTCCCATAATTCGTAGTGTGCCTCCTCAAGAGATTAACACCTCATATCTTTAGACTGGACTGACGACAACGGTTCACAGTTAGGAAACGTATATCAGCACACCGGTGAGATAGATTTTAGGGTCTAAGCAAGAAATAGGGTAGGCGTGAAGATTCATTAATGGAGCTCTTAACTTCAAAGCGTAGAGAAGGAGACAAGAATCGTGGTTTAAACAGGTTGTGCATTAGGTATGGACTAGAGAGTCTGAGCTCACATCTGCAAGTTAAGCTCACAAAAAATCATAAAAAAGTAAACAAACATTAGCTTAAGATTGAAACTAAGGATAGAATTGTACGCATAACAAGGAAATGGACGCATTATACGTAAAGTTTACATATATGCGTAAAAGTCGGTTTTCAGTGCAAAAAGGTCATAACCATGAATTTACTTGAAAAGATCGCCCTCGTTGGTCAGCGCATGAAAAGCGAGCAGATTTCTCTAAAGGAATCTCTGATGGCTTCATCAAGAGTATCTGTTTCTGATGATAGTGTTGATGGTGTTGATAGACTGATCTATAACCACTGTTTGAATAAAAAAAATCTCTCTGATTTTTTTGGGAAGTCACGAGTAACGTTCAATAAAATACTTTCGGACTTAGAAGAAAAAGAACTTGTTGGTGCACCTATTTATCAAAACAAAAATCATCTTTACACCCGCTGGGATGTTCAAAAAATAATGGATGCCCTGGGTTATCCCAAGTACCGCGATCATTACTTTAGCAGAGCTATTGTTACTCAGAATCATAAAGGCGGTACAGGGAAAAGCACTACATCTGTAGCTTTAGCAGTAGCAGCTGCTTTAGATCTACAACTCAATGCACGTGTATTAATGATCGAATGGGACCCACAAGGTTCGATTGGAAGCAGCATGATTCAAAGTGTCTCAGAAGATGATGTCTTCCTTACAGCAATTGATGCAATCCTTGGAATTTATGAAGAAAATTCTGAGTATAAAAAATATTTAGATTCAGGATTCTCTGAAGAAGAAATCATCACTAATATGCCTTTTTCAACGCATCTGCCAAACTTGGACGTAATAACGGCTTTTCCGACAGATGCTCGTTTTAAAGATAAATACTGGCAATGTTCTAGAGAAGAACGTACGTCTTTGTTACTACGTTTCAAGGAAGTTATCTTACCGGTACTGAAGCAGAACTATGATTTGATTATTATAGACACTCCACCTGAAGATTCACCTTTGATCTGGGCTGCTGACGAAGCGGCCGATGGGATTCTTGTCGCAGTGTCACCACGTGAATATGATTACGCCTCTACTACAGACTTCATGCTTACAATAAGTGAAAGGTTTAAACAATCACCAAGTAAGGGCGACAATTTAAAATGGTTCAAAGTTCTTGCTGTCAATGTAGATGACAAAAGTCCATATGAAAGAATAGTTTTGGATAAATTAATCAGAACTGTTCAGGACCTTTTGATGTCCGCTAACATAAAAAATTCTGAAGCATTTAAGGCAGCTGCTTCCAAAGGGCGTACAGTGCTTGATATCAAAAAATCAGAGGAACTTTGTTCCGCAAAGCAGCTTGATGTCGCAGAAGAATCTGTATTACAGGTATATCAGCAATTTATAAATGAAATAAAAAGTTTTTCAGCTAAGCAAGGAGTTAACGCATGAGCGATGAGCAACATATCGGGAATGATAAATCTCGATATTTAAACGCACCAAAGCGGACAGAAGTCGGTCACCGTTCAGGTCTTGCGGGTTTGAAAACAGCACCTCGCATAAAAAAGTTATTCACTCTTCATAAGGGCCGGAGACTTGAAGCGGAACATGTGATTGTTCCAGCCCAGAGAGTGGAGAAGGAGACCTTAGTCCATCCAGCGAACCCACGAAATCAAGAAGCCCTTACAGATTATTCTGTTAGAGATATTCTTAAGCAGATTGAAGAAAGAGGGGTCGATACCGAAGGGATCGCTGTAAAAAGAGATGGGGTTTATTTATTAATAGAAGGAAGTCGCAGACGTTTCTGCTGTATAAAGGCAGAAAAGGATCTCCCCCTGTGGGTTCTTCCGGATGAACTAACCGAAGATGATATAAATTCAATTATATCCGCAGCACAAACATCTCGAAAATTTTCATATAGAGAAGTTGGGTTTCAATTTATCAAAAAAATGGAAGAAAAAGGATTTTCTACTAATGAAGAACTCGCAGCATATCTTGGGATTAGTCATGTATCGGTAGCCAAAAGAATCCAGGCGGCCCGTATTGACGAAACATTGATCTCTTTATTCCCGGATTATGAAGGAATCCCGAACTCCTATTATAGTCGCTTGTCTCGTTTACAGAAATATGTGCAAAAAAATCTATTTCCTTTAGATGAAGTAATAGATAATGTTAAAGAGGAAACAAAAGATTTAGACATTGGAGATCTCCAGGTTGCTCAAAAAGTTGTAATGGAAAAAATCACACAATCTGTGGAAAGTGTTTGTGAAAAAACTTATTCCACAAAATGGGAAACAAGTGATCTTATTACTTTTGATAACAAAGATAAGTATGCAAGAATCAGTAAAAACAATACTGGTAGAAAAATTCGCTTTGAATTCAATAGGATAAATGCGGGTTTTATTAAGGAACTAGAGGAGTTCATAAAAGAAAAATTAAAAGTATCAGAATAAATATTGAACTGCATCTTTATGATGCAGTTCATATGATTTATATTTTTAATTTCTTGTTATATTAATATGGGGTGTGCGCAGGTTCAGACATATAAGGTCTTAGTTCTATATGAACAGAAGCGCCATTCCCATCATTTACTACGTTTAAAGGTGCTTTTCCCGGCAATGACATAGTTGCAACGTCAGGTCCAGAAACAGCAAAATTATTTTCTGCTGAAGGCATTACTGTAAAAATCTTTATAGCAACATTTTCATGTCTAAATAATGAAATCCCAAAAGTAGAACCAGCTTCGGTATTGCTCACGTCCACAACCACAGGGGTTTTTCCTAGATATTCATTAGTTAGTATGTTTTTTACTAATGCCCCTTCCGGGACAGTATAGATACGGTATGGATATGCTAAAGCCGTGTGACAAAAACATATTAAAATAACAATTAATGTTTGTTTCATAGATTATCCTCATTCAAAAATAAAAGATATAACTCTTGAAAATCGTGGTTAGTAATTAGGTCCGCTTTTCCGGGAAAATCGTAACTAACAGAAAATAAAAGCGAAAGCGAATCTTTTCCTTTTGCTTTGGGAGAGATTCTGCTAAAAGCACGGTTAATAAACATAAGTTGATCTTCATTGTTGAAGCAAAGTCCAAGCATTCCAACCGTAGGAACTACGAATGTGCTTACGCTGCCTGGGGGCAAAAGTTGCTTACTACGGGCATTGTAAGCACAACGACTACCACCTAGCGTTAGGCCTGAAAGCTCAATAAAACTTCTGGTTCCATTCTTGGCGACAAGCCAAACATCAGTTCCTGAACTTTCGACACGTAAAGTAACTTTTCCGTCAGTAAAGGCCTCACTTTTATTGTATAGAATAGGGTCAAAACCAACTGTCGGGAGTTCTTCGATTTTACTTTCTACTGACTGACAACCAGTCAGTAATGCAAACAATAAAAGTGTGATAACTTTAATCATCCCGCTTCCTTAGATTGTTTTTGGCGCTCGTTATAAAAGATAATGATTCACCGGGGTAGAGAATTGTTTCTTTCGTCCAATAACCATAACCACCGAGGATATTTTTTCTTTTCTCAATATAAACGGGTTCAGAAAATACTAAATGTTGATATTTAGGAAGAGATAAGATTTCATATTTTCCTTGTCCAACTAAGAGGTAATTCTTCTCTTTAGGATTGATGGTTACTGAATTACCAACACTTTGAGGTATGTTAAGTTTTTTTATATTTAGGTCAGAATAGTCAGGAACGGACACTTGATCATTAGACGTATTTCCGGGAAGAGTAAACCCTTTACCCTGATCCGGTCCAAAGATGGCAATTATATCTTTGTTGTTTCTTGTGATCGAAACGATAGCCTGAAGGGGCGTATTAGCAAGGTCATTTATAAACGATATAGTTAGACTTGATTTTGGCTCGACCCAAACAATGCTTTTTCCGGATGTGCCTTCGCTTAATGCAATTTTTTCATTTAGTAAGATTTTATTTTTGGCAATGATATTATACTCAAGTTTTGGTATCACAATAAAAAGTGATTCTTTATTTGAAACATTCATGATTTCTAAGAAATTGGTTTTGGTCATGCTGGTCTTTAGAACAGGCCTATATTTACCATTTATAAACCACCTTCCGTTTATAAGCTCCGCTTTAGCAGATATAAGTGAATCACTTTTCTGTGCGGCAGAAGAAAAAGCATCTTTTCTATGCTCTTTCTCTTGATGTGGTGCAGCTGCTGCGTGAAGATGCAAAAGTAATGTTGAAATTGAGATAATCTTCCAATTTATCTTCATCTTGTTACCTCAATGTTGTTTTCAATCGAATCGAGTTCTAAAGGATAGGTTTTAAGTGAATAAAACTTGTTTGTTGTTTGTATTAGCTGATGACACAATAAAACTGGATTGTTCTTCATGATTATTTCTACTAATGTAAGTGCTGGTGAGTCAGTTTGCGGTATACCCGGAGCAACTATTACCTGGTCTTCTAATTTTGACATATAGAGTGATCCAGTATTTATATGCAAACAATTACCGATCAGTACTGGAAGATTGTTTTGAGTACGACCATGGGCTTTTCGAATGCTGTTTACAGGATTCCTACCTAGGACCATAAGGTTGACGTCATTTATCATCATTGGTATTACGGCATGGTCCATACCGAATAGAAACTGGCTCTGAAAAATATTCACATTGGCATAGTTGAATGCTTGAAGCGCATTATAAGTATCAGTGAATGATGTGCGGATAGGGGCGTAATCAGAAGGGCAAACCCCAATTTTTATATCGCCTTTTAGTAAAATCTGCATCATCGTACCAAGCTGGGTATTAAGAAGTTTTTTTACCTCTTCCTCTAAATAGTAACGATTCACAGCTTTATGCCACTTTCCGCCCATTACACACCATCTCTCATTGAGGTATGTGCTGGGGTAAAATGTTCTCCGGTCTTTGTTTAATGGTAACAATTTTTTTAACATTTCTTCTCCGGCTCCGGCAGCTGAGAAATGCCTCACAAAACGTCCATCGAAAAAGCCACTGTTTATCGCCTTCATCAATTCTATGGGTTCCGGCCCATAGTCAAACAAATTTCCAGTAGAGAAAATTACTATCTCTTCTTCTGGCTTTGTAACTGATTGGATCAAGTTGCACAGCGCAGAGTAATGTCCATGAGGATCTGCCAGAAAGAAAATCCTTCCGGAGAAGTTTGTAAGGTCTATAGTTTGGACGTGCTCAGCTGCCATAAATTCCTCTACGTATGTTTACATCGATGATACGGTATTTCGAACTATGATTTTTTTACAAAAAGGCGTCATTTTGGATTCTAAGCCTAAGGACCTTTGTTACTTACAGGTAAAGGCCCCAGTCCTGGCTCTCAAACAGTTCATACTTAGGATGCAAAGTAACTTTCTGATTATAATTGGCTCCTTTATAAACATGGTTAATACATGAATACAGGAAATTTAACGGTAAGGTATTTAAAATGGAAGGATGCTGAAATAACATAGACTTACGTATTTTTTTAATAGTGTTAATGTTGATAATAGGTCACCATTAATGTATAAAGTTAATATCTAATATGGTCCTATTAATAAAAGAGAGTTTTTATGGCTGAACTATTAAAATCTGAAAGTCCTGTTTCACCATCAGTGCAGGATATCACTGAAGCTTTAAAAATCGTTGTCGATGATGGAAGTAAAGCTGCAAAACTGGTTTGTCTTAATGAAAGAAACGAATTAGTTCCCTTGCTTACACAAAATAGTTTTGTTCCAGATTTCCGTGTTCGCCATGAGGGTCTCAATCCTTTTAACTATCTTATTGATGGGCTGGAAAGGTTTTCGCATCACAGCGAATCTAGTAACTCACTGGAATCGACTGATGTATCTCACCAATACGATGAAATTAGCCGGTTAAATGTTCACCATGCACTTCATGCTTCTGGTTTAGTTCCTCAGGATGTTCACCTCTTTGTTACTTTACCACTTAGCCAGTTCTATACTGCTTTAGGGGAAACGAATATTGAAAATATTCAGAGAAAAAAAGATAATCTGATGAAACCAGTAGAGCGTTATCTTGACGGTAAACGCTATTCTTTTAACGTTTTGTCTGTGACTGTTTTCCCTGAATCTTTACCAGCTGTGACCCGGGCAGATGAAATTGAGGATATTGCTTCATTTGAATCAAGTTTGGTAATTGATCTTGGTGGTACTACTCTTGATGTTGCAAGTATTACTGGGCAATTAGAACAGATTTCGAAAGTAAAAGGTTTTGACCGTATTGGTTGTTCTATTGTTTACGATGAGATCAGCAGGTATCTTGAATCTGAGAAACTGAATACGAGTAATGCTTACATTCATCATCTTGTTGATAATCGTCATGATAAATCAGCTTTGAAGGTTGCAGAGGACAAGCGTGACGGTGTTTTTGATGCGGTAAACTCTGCGGTACAGAAGTTGCAAAGTAAAGTAATCAGAGCGGTTACACAAGTCGAAGAGAGGCCTCATAATGTTTTCCTTGTTGGGGGAGGTTCATATCTCATCGAAACAGCTATTCGTAAACATTTTGAAACGGCTAAAGTTATCATGGTAGACAATCCGCAGTTCGCATTATCTTTGGCAATTGCTGATACTATTTATTCAGAATAATGAGCTAGAACATGGCTAAATACCCTATCTCAAATAAGGCAGATAACGACCGGATTCAGATCCGGTCTTTCTGGATATCCGAAAGAAAAGCACCCTATGTTTATAGTTTCTTGAAAAAAACAGAACTTTGTCATAGGGGTGACCAACTGGATTTAATTAGGTCGGCTATTAGTACCGGGTTGGTATTAAATAATTTATTTCCTGACTTGGCAAATTTTATAAATGGTTTAAACGAAAGATTAACACTTGCAGATCTTAATAGGTTTCTGAATGATGGAAATACTATAGATACTGAACCTAAGCCTCCTATTAATGTATTGCTAGAGAATGTCTTAGATCAAAAGTTTAAGGAGTATTTAACACCTCTACAATTAGATAATTCAAAGCAGGATTCTGTTTCTGTAAAAGAAACCTTCCTTGTACAAAAGGAACATGCCTGCTTTGGTGTGAAGATTGAAAATGAGGGAAGCGATACCTCTATACCATCTGAAAGCCCACTTTCTTCAGGTGCATGGCTTTGTTGAATAAATCGAACTTTTGCTGAGTTGAAGGATCAGATCACGCATCTTCCCGACAACGCAGACCGTTCCGTGGCAAAGCAAAAGTTCAAAATCACCAACTGGCCCACCTACAATAAAGC
>NZ_QFRV01000410.1:0-815 GCF_004136805.1 Enterobacter cloacae complex sp. GF14B | reverse complement strand
ATACATCTCCATCCATCAGTACTACCAGTTTGTTGCTATGATGGTTTGCTGACGGTCTCCATATGTGTACCCCATAAAGCATAGCTGAAGTAACCAATGTGTCAAATAGCCAAAGCTTGGTTCGAGGTTCCTGAAATAGAATATGCGAACACATCCTCTCCATGCTCCCCAAAGCTGCATATGCTCTTGTTGGTCTGGTCTCTGCTGCTCTCCTCAAGGAGAACCCACAGATAAGTGTTTGCGTTTGTATAGTCAATCGTCTGCTGACCATAGGTGAAGGTCGGTGCAGATCGCCTGACCAACTGTGCACACAAAGAGAAATGAAATGAAATGTTATATTAACGTCTTCAAAAGGCCAAAGTGACCTATGAGACCAAAAAGTTACAATGTGGTGGATCTGATACAAAGTCAGAGTAACAAGAGTAACAAGATGACAAAATGATAAAATAAAATACTATGGAATCCTAAACTGCTAGGTGTGAACTAAGCAGCTAAACAGCTAGTTGGGATAGCTAGATCACAGGAGATCCAACATCGGTCGCTGGCGGATCTCATCAATCTCCTCCATGGTTAGTAGTTTGACCGGGCATTGTGCATGTCGAGCCAAAGTGATCTGAATCCTCTGATGCAGCCTCCGTCGATGCTGTGTAGTCCTCCGCAATCGTGGGCGTCTGGATCTCCCCAGCTCGGTCGCTCGGTCAATCAGTGTGCCTCTGGTGTTAGGCGACGAGCTCTGCTGTGATAGTAGCTCCTCCGAGTGTCCAGTGGCAGCTCTAAAGAAGTCTGTGATCTGCCTCTGAGACTGGCTAGCCTCT
>NZ_QFRV01000409.1:0-818 GCF_004136805.1 Enterobacter cloacae complex sp. GF14B | reverse complement strand
CTTTGCTGCTCTTGAACTCTCTGGCTTGTCCTCTACCTGATCATTAGACGCTTAGTTGTTGGGCGCTTGGCAAGCACATGCCCTTGTTCCTTGCATCCGTATCATTTACCTCTTTGTAATACTCGGCTCGCTGCTTTGCTGACAATTGAGAGCCAAAAGGATTCTTCTTTTGTTACTTTCCCTTCCGCCTGTTATCGTTGTTCGATTCTTGCTCGGTCCTATCTGTAGGGTAAGCCAAAGTGTCTGTGTGCATTGCAAATCCTTGCTTGGCATGTCCCATTAGCCGCTGCATGGACTCAGACCCTCTACAAACCAAAACTCCGATCTCTTTGGGTAGCCCACAGCAGAATCGCTCAATTTGTTGCTTGACGGTGATTTTCTTAAAGAAGAGACAGGTAGAAAAGTATCCCAAAATCTCTGGCAGTAAATGTCTAAAGTATCTTCCTTGGTCGTGCGAAGATGATTCCAATTGGTGATCACATCACGTTTGTACTCCTGAGTGAGCCAAGAAGAAGGAAAGTCGCTTGAACTGTAGCCACGTCGTTGGTGCTTCCTTTCGTAACAGTAAGGTGGACCACCATGTTTGGGCGTTTCCCTTCAGATAAAATGCTGCCCTCTTGACAGTGGAGTGCTCTGAATAATGCCCTCCAGAATAAGCTATGTCGAACCGTTGGATGAAAGCGAGGGCCTTATGGGTATCTCGAAAACGCGAAAAAGTATCAAACTTTAGGGCCTGCCACCCTCCTTGAAATCTTTTGTCTTCTTGCCCTTGTCGTCGAGAAAATCATATTGGTCTGCTCGTCGGAGTCCGAACTCTT
>NZ_QFRV01000408.1:0-820 GCF_004136805.1 Enterobacter cloacae complex sp. GF14B | reverse complement strand
GGCCTTGAGGAATCAGAGGTAAAGACTATTCAAGAAGAGATTAGAGATGAGAAGATTTTACTGTCAAAAAGAGATTAGAGATGAGAAGATTTTACTATCAAAAAGAGTGCAAAGGATGGTGATGCAACTGACATGTATGATCGAATCAAGCAGTTGAAGCAAGACAAATTGATTCAAGATGCACTTTTTGAAGGCTTCAACAATTTGAATGAGTCTTCACCATGTAAAGACTCGGAGGAGGTGGTCAAAATTTATAACATCAATGATGTTGTTTATAAAACACTTTTAATGCTATGCGAGGAATGTCTCAGGTCTAGTTTGAAGTGTGGAACAAAGAAAATGGCTTTTCCAAATGGAGCAAGAAAATACATGCAATGGGCAATTCACCTTCAAAAGGAGAAAACTGAGCCTAGAGATTTGCCATGGTCAATCTATGTGGTGAGCCTACAAATGGAAGGCAATCTCTACTTGATGCGCCACTTCAATAATAAAGTGCCTATTGGCTTATGTGTTTTAGATATGACAAAAAACGTTGGAGGCAATTTGAAGTGGAGTGAGGAGACATTTAACAATGCTTTGGATGGGATCTTGGCTATTGCTGGAGGGTCAACAGATCCTGGATTTGTCTTTCTTGCATTTGTGGATTTCACTAACTTCACAAAATTGCAATGTGCCTTTGACGCCATGGGAGATAATCTGAGCTACCATTGTTGTGGTGCATTGCATCACTTTCCATCAGCTCCTTGCAAAGGAGCAATTCAATTCCTAACAGTTATTGCCTTCTTGGGACAAGGCAATGCATTTGAAGACCTGAGAAGAA
>NZ_QFRV01000407.1:0-820 GCF_004136805.1 Enterobacter cloacae complex sp. GF14B | reverse complement strand
GGCACTGTTGCAAATAGTCGGTGGTGATAAACTTATCATCCCCTTTTGCTGATGGAGCTGCACATGAACCCATTCAAAGGCCGGCATTTTCAGCGTGACATCATTCTGTGGGCCGTACGCTGGTACTGCAAATACGGCATCAGTTACCGTGAGCTGCAGGAGATGCTGGCTGAACGCGGAGTGAATGTCGATCACTCCACGATTTACCGCTGGGTTCAGCGTTATGCGCCTGAAATGGAAAAACGGCTGCGCTGGTACTGGCGTAACCCTTCCGATCTTTGCCCGTGGCACATGGATGAAACCTACGTGAAGGTCAATGGCCGCTGGGCGTATCTGTACCGGGCCGTCGACAGCCGGGGCCGCACTGTCGATTTTTATATCTCCTCCCGTCGTAACAGCAAAGCTGCATACCGGTTTCTGGGTAAAATCCTCAACAACGTGAAGAAGTGGCAGATCCCGCGATTCATCAACACGGATAAAGCGCCCGCCTATGGTCGCGCGCTTGCTCTGCTCAAACGCGAAGGCCGGTGCCCGTCTGACGTTGAACACCGACAGATTAAGTACCGGAACAACGTGATTGAATGCGATCATGGCAAACTGAAACGGATAATCGGCGCCACGCTGGGATTTAAATCCATGAAGACGGCTTACGCCACCATCAAAGGTATTGAGGTGATGCGTGCACTACGCAAAGGCCAGGCCTCAGCATTTTATTATGGTGATCCCCTGGGCGAAATGCGCCTGGTAAGCAGAGTTTTTGAAATGTAAGGCCTTTGAATAAGACAAAAGGCTGCCTCATCGCTAACTTTGCAACAGTGCC
>NZ_QFRV01000406.1:0-821 GCF_004136805.1 Enterobacter cloacae complex sp. GF14B | reverse complement strand
TTTTGCCATAGCAACAACTTTGACATTATTTTAGGGAGACCATTCATGCGTCAACTCAAAATGGTGCAAGATTGGGGCTATGACCACCTCTATCTAAGGCATAAGGGTGTAACAACGAGGATCATCACCAAGGACCATAGTTAAAGAGTTCTTAACACTAGTTTGGTACCAAAAAGGACACTTTAGTGCCATTTTTTTGCGAAAAGAAATAAAATGGTACATGAAATCTAGAACACATCTCAAGAAATGCTTTTGCAAACTTATAAAATGTTATTCAAAGTACTCATAGAAATTATAATCCCTCACTTTTGATCATAACCTCAATAGTAACTACACCCATGAAAAGAACCTACGCAAAACAGCATTCAATGTTTCATTAAAACTTGTACCTTTGCTTAAGAAAAAAATGAGCAGGGTGCATGCAATAATCCGTGGTAACTACTTATATATGTATTTGATATTTTTACAATTTTCATGTGAGAAAAAAATCCTCTGTGGCTAGAATTAAATATAAAAAGTCATGTGGGTCAAATATGCAACGTCCACAAATTCAATTAATGATCACAAAAAACATTTAGTTCATCTAAATTTACAATGTCATATGATGCATATATACTAGATCTATGACTCCATTACATAAGGTGATAATTTGTAATGGTTATGCAATCCACATTTGGTGATTTATGGCGTATCCAAAAAATTGCGCATGTTGTAATTATGATTTTTTATTTATCAAAGAAAGCCTTAAAATAAAGTTCACTTTTTAATTTTTCCATTCGTCTCACTTATTTGTATACAAATACCTCATATGCACACAATTG
>NZ_QFRV01000405.1:0-824 GCF_004136805.1 Enterobacter cloacae complex sp. GF14B | reverse complement strand
CCAATGCTTGTTCACTTGGACTGCCTCCAAAGCATCGTTGGGCATCTTCACTGCAATGTCAAAGCTTGCAATAGCGCCGTCTACACTCTGTAAGGGAGTCCACACTCCAAGCTTGCACATCCAACGATCATAGTGAAATCGTATGTACAAGGAGGTGCGGGATTTCAAATAGCGCATTTCAATACCTGAAGCTCCAACCTTACAACGGTACCGGTCCCCGTTGTGCATGCCCTCCACAAAACCCCAGTCCTCTTCTAAAAGCCTTCCTAATTCCTCGTAATGCGCATCTTTACATACAAGCATTGTGGTAGTCTCCACAAATCCAAACTCTTTAAAAATGTGCACAAAACAATGAATAGGCAAACACCAGCTCAAGCCCACAGACCTAGAAGCTTTAGAGTATTTCAAAGAGTTTTGGACATCCATTATCATCTTTTGCTTGAAAGATGCTACCAACCACAAATCTGGGACCGGCCACTCCATACTTAATAAGGAAGTTACTTTGATGGGTTCAAGCATTCCAAATGCTTGTGTAGAAGTAGGGACAATATAGGAGTGAGAATAGAAGAAAATCCTTCTTTGAACCAGTTTGGTTAGGCAAAGATGCGGGAACATTATTGCTACAATATCCGCATGTATAGCATTGAATGTGCCGGAGAGACTATTTAGTGGCTGCTCCTCCACCAACGTGGATGGAAATATGACTATAAATGCATGACAAATGTTAAGTATGAATCCATAATAACATTACACTGTGATTTCACACCTAGCTTTGTATTCTCAAAACATGTACTTACAATGTGTTGGAAATCGAGGTGGTTGTT
>NZ_QFRV01000404.1:0-825 GCF_004136805.1 Enterobacter cloacae complex sp. GF14B | reverse complement strand
TGTCTCCAGGTCTTCTCTCTAGCTGCCTTATACGCAGTGCAAGGAGATCTTCTCTGCTAAGCCCCTCTTGCCAAGGTAGTACATTCCATGTGGGAATTGTATGCTCAATTGGCATCACTGGCTTTTGACCATACATTAGCTCCACAGGCATGTAGCCAGTTACTGAGCTATGTGTTGTACGATCAGCCCATAAAGCATATTGTAACAATTTTGGCCACTCACCAACTCTTCCTTCGCAAGCCTTGGCCAAAGCTTTAATGATAGGAGGATGCCCTCTTTCACTCTTTCCATTGCCTTGAGGGTTGTAAGTTGTAGTAAGAGAAACCTTGATTCCTAATCTAGAAAAGAACTCCCTTGCTTATTCGGTATCCAGCTCACCTCTATCTGCAGTGATATTTTCCACACAACCATAATGGCAAATCACCTCATCAAGAAGGAATTTGCACACAGCTTCCGTGGTTTTAGCTCTTAATGCTCTTCCTTCAACCTGATTAGTTAGGTCCTCTTGTGCAAGAACCAAGTACCTCATCTGCCAGAGTCCTAAAGGCATTGTGACTAGATCCACAACCCATTTATAGTGCATGGCTAGTGGATATGTAGGGTGCAATCCATCACGATGTCGGACATTTGAATACATTTGACAAGTTACACATGACTCTACAAATTGAGATACATCTTTATACATACTCTTTGTTGAAAGGATGCCCTTTAAACAACGTTTCTATAAAGATTCCATTAAGATTCCTCAAAGATTCTGTAAAGATTCCACATGAAGATGGTGATGAAGTAATGAAGATGAAGATGGATGCTGCAACATGAAGATAC
>NZ_QFRV01000403.1:0-829 GCF_004136805.1 Enterobacter cloacae complex sp. GF14B | reverse complement strand
ACTTACTTCCGAGACCATTTGTGGTGATCACAACTGAGGAGGTTTTTCCATATGCCCTACAACACATGGAATTGTCTCAAAGAATAGCAAAGTGGGTGGTGTAGCTTCAAGGGTTTGACTACACACTACAAGTAGAGGATTCCACCCGTGCTTGTTTGGCAGATGTCCTCACACAAAGGTGTTATGAGAAGGCCAAGAAAGAGGCACCTAGTAAGGTACCGCCTATCCCGGAGCCTGAAGTTCTACTGGGAGCACACAGACTGTATTTTGATGGGGCTTACAAGAGGACCAAAGACAAGGCATCAGCAGGCATAGTAATATTAGGTCCAGAGAAGGAGAAGATCTTTGCAAAAGGGTTTCATCTAAAAGAGGTTTATTCTAACAATGAGGCAGAGTACCATGCCCTTGTTTTAGGGTTGCAATGTTGTCTTTCTCAGGGCATCACAAAGCTAAATGTTTTTGGTGACTCCATGTTGATTGTTAAGAAAATGGTTGGTGTATGGGCCTGTAAAAATGACAAATTGTCTGTTAAGATGAGGGAAGCAAAGGCCTTGTTGAAGGGTTTTAAAGAAGTTCGAGTGCACTTTGTACCTAGAGATCAAAATTGAGAAGCAGATGCCTTAGCAGGTGAAGAACTACAAACTCTCATAGTAGGTGCTATCCTTGTGAAAAGTCCTTTATACCAGGGAAAGGAGGGGCTGCATGATTTACTTTACTTTCTTGAGCATTGTGAAGCACCCTCTGGTATGAGTAAAAGTGAACGTAGGTGGTTGGCAAAAAAGGCTACCAGCTATAGCTTAGTGAATGAGGACTTGTATTGTAGAGGGAA
>NZ_QFRV01000402.1:0-848 GCF_004136805.1 Enterobacter cloacae complex sp. GF14B | reverse complement strand
TAGAAACACTTTATGTTAAGAAATTTCGGTCACTTACTTCAAATGGATGTAAGAAATGCGGAATACAATAAGGATCTAGTAGCAAGGAGAGTAGAGACAGATACCATGCAAAGTAGATCAGTGAAAAATCAAAAACTTTAGATTAACACGCTATTACAAAGTGATGATGTCATCCACCCATGCGCTCTACAGGTAGAGCTTAGATGGTGGTTCAGACAACTAGAGCAAGTAAGAATACAAGGGACTAACAATCCTTCAACAAGGATGTGCTGTGTGCATCAAGTATGCACACCATTCTATCAAATTACTCATGAGAAGGCCTCCTTATATAGATGTAAGAGAGCCTCTAAACGCCCAAATGCTGCCCTTAGATACCCAAGTCCAAGTAGGACGCTCCCATGCGCCATGTGTAGCCGCTTTTGGGTAGAAAAGTCCTCCTAGAACTCGGCCACTGGACAAAGACTACCGGTCGCCAACCATTAGCCAAAGACCATGGACAACCGGCCACCGGATAGTCATTTTTCGATTGTCTTCCGACTGTCGTCCGGTCAAGATATTTCGGCGAAAGTTGGCCCTGAATTTGCCCCGACCATCCACAATCACAAATAGAGATCTCATCAGCGTGCAAAGTTGGAATCCACCAAATATATGTACACCATTGGCTTCTCCTCATATGGGGGCCTTACAAACCGTTCAACATATATTGTGGTGGCAAAACTGAGAGAGGTGCGCATTACAAGTATACCGATAGTGACCACAACGAGAGAATTGCTATGATCTTCCCCAAGAATCCACTCACTTACAATAAATCTTTCCATGGTTAGTTGGTAGGTTTTATTTGCAATGAA